>JAPPBX010000112.1 GCA_026702755.1 Candidatus Poribacteria bacterium
CGAAATCTCAAAAAGTCAACAACTTTATCGTAAACTCAACATTGAAAGACTACTACTTTATCATTCAGAGTGGCATTTGTCCACGCGCCAACAAATAGAGATGGCCCGCATTCATCTGCTATTGAAGAATTATCAAATAATTTGAGCAACATCTTTTGGTTGTACTTTGACCACTTTTTAAACTCAGCTTTAGCTTTGTTCAATTCAATTTGTGAACGTATTGGCAGATCATGAAGTTGTTGACCTTTATCAATCCGTTCTTGTATTTTCTTCTCTGTTTCTTCTCTACTCACAAGTAACTTTGGTAGCGTTTTCTCCTTCATAGTTTCTCCTCTATTTCGCTATTCATCAGTCCATTCAATGACAGCAATGTAAGTTTATAGTATTATGAATCATAAGCATTAAGTTTATCTATTCGGCAGAAGTTTGTTCATATCAACCGTTATACCAACGGATGCCATTTCTTGAGCCAATTCTAGTTTCCATGCGCCGCGCTCATCCATTTGTACATAGATTATTCCGTGAATGTCTGATGGTAGTTCAACACCTTCTTCATAAAGAATACGCACACGATCGCGCCCTAATCCAGACAAAAAATAGCCGAGTTCCAAAATAACGTTCTGACGTGCCCTCGGTTTGAGTGCATCTGTTCTATCTTTCGGTGCGCCAACATCATCAGCTGTTAGCAAAACGATTGCAAATCCCGCCTCATCTGCATGTTCTTCAAACTTATCAATGATTGTTTGGCCCTTACTTGGCTGTTCGTCGAGTATCGTTGCTGTTAAGTCTAGGTTTTCAATGAACCTGGCGATCTTGTGCTTAGCTGCCTCGTCATGTCCGTGCACGATGAAGATTTTGTTACCGAAAGAACGTGCAGATGAGTCTGAAACTTGTTTGTTGTTTAACTTTTTAAGTTCTTCGAGGATTAGAGCTTGTTCGGAACGTCCGTTTATGTACGTTGCCATTTAACTTTCCCTTCTTTGATTTGACTTAAAATCTACAGTGACATTACGCCTATTTCTACACACATGTTGCCCCTCCGGGCCAAAGAAGCCAACCTAATACGTATCAATTTAAGATTAAGAAAAAACGTGTCGGTTTTGCTACAATTTTGGGATTCCAAGCGGAATGGAATACCAAGTTTCCACCTCAATTTCAAAATCTGATGAGGTGTTTAACCCAATCTACACGACAGTCCCCCGAAACCGCTTTATATTGAACTCAAGTTCTAAACAAGTTTGTCTGTTCTACAACAGATTCTCCGGATTGATAGGTAGCCCTGCAATCTTCATTTCCTTTGCTAATTTCAATTTCCATCCACCAGCATTATCCATGGTGACATAAAGTATACCGTGCATATCTGATGGAAACTCAACTCCTTTCTCGTAGAAAACGCATACACGTTCGCGCCCTAAAGCACGAAAAAAATAGCCGAGTTCCAGAATAACATTCTGACGTGCCCTCGGTTTGAGCTCGCCTGCTTTATCTTTTGGCGCGCCAACATCATCTGCTGTTAATAAAACGATTGCAAAGCCAGCTTCGTCCGCATGTTCTTCAAATTTATCAATGATTGTTTGGCCCTTGCTCGGCTGTTCGTCAAGTATCGTTACAGTTAAACCCAAGTCAGTGACAAACTTGGCGATCTTATATTTTACAGCTTCGTCATGCCCGTGAACGATGAATATCTTATCACCGAAAATGTGCGCGGGCGAGCCTGCATCAGCAATTTTTGTCGTCTCAGGAATTAGATCAAGTTCATCATAAAGCCCTTTCAAACTATTAATGCTATTAGTAATACGTTCCCGGTACCTGCTTACTTGCTCTTCCAATGATGGATTTACGAGAGGATTCGTTGCTGAGCTGAAAGGTTTCTGATAACTGAAAGGACTGTACGCATCGGCTACTGACGAGTTAGTAAATAACCGCAATAAAAGGGTCTTGTTGCAACGTGACCAGTTTCTACATTCGGCTACGATCTTTTCCAACTCATCTTCCGAATGTATCTCATGGTGCCTTAGTTGATAACCCCTGGCAATTTGTGTTTTTATTTTTTGGCGGGCACTTTCCCGACTTTCAACCAAACTCGGTTGAGATTGTATTTCAGTCATCATATCTACATATGTGTCCTTTACAAAGTTAACTTGTTCACCTTCTAAAATAGGGATTTCGCCTTCTTCTGTAAAATCCGCTGTCACAGACTTTGGGTAATATTCGAGTCTACTATCTTTTTCAATGATAGCGAGCCATAAACCACCACAGCGTTTACAAGCTAATGTTTTTTGATTACCATCGTGTTTAGCCTCAAGTATATGGGCACTACCCCAAGGGCAAGCGAGAGGATGATACTCAGGATGTCCTTCGGCAGTTTCAAGTTTTACTTTCCATGTGCCTTTTTCTTCTAAAATGCCTTTTACTGTTTTATCTGTTGTCTGACAAATAAAAAAATTTTTTCCAAAAAAACATCCGGAACGGAGAGTGCCGTCTGTAGGGTTCATCCTTATCCTCCTGATCTCGCTTTCAGCAATTTCATCATAATTACATACAATACTTCACGCTGTCCGATATAATAGTTAATATCTTCTGTACCTGACTTTCCCTCATATTTGATTGTCCTTCAGTCTACTGAAAATTATAGCATTAACCTCCCCTCTTGTCAAGAAACAGGACTTTTTTTCACAGAATTATTTAGCTCTTTCATAAGTAAATATTTTGTCAAAATGGAAACCGAGGACTATACACCTATCACACCGTTAGGGCTTAGACGCGCGTTCTAAAATCGGGGTTAGAAACCCCTCCTACAAGAGGGTTATCAGTTATCGATTGTCGGTAAGCGTCGGGAATCGGAGTTCCCTCCTACATTGGCTTTCAGCCGTCATCGGAGTTCTCGCAGAGTCGGGAATTGGAGTTCCCTCCTACAGCTCAAAAATGTCAAGTTAATTGTAAAATTCGCCATATTTATACTTTTTTTGTATACGAATCCCTGCCCTGTTACGGAGGTTTGAAACCCTATTTGTATAAAAATCGTTTTATTAATGGGGATAGTGTATTAAAAATAGTAATAGGGTTCAATTTGCGTAAAGAAAAACTATGTTATCTTTTGAGCAACTCATCCAGAATGTAACAGACACAACACAACCGAGCATTGTGCGTAGCAGTGCTATTGCCAGCCTTGTCGCACAAGGCAACTCACAAGGGATAAGTCCCCTAATTGAGTGCCTTGCTGATTCGGATTCGGTGATACGCCGCGAAGCCGCGAAAGCACTTGCGCAGCTGGACGCAACTCGCGCAGCTGAGCCGCTACTTGAAGCGTTGCAGGTCGAGTCAAACGATCTTACGCTTTGGGCAATGCTTGAGACGATTGGTGAGTTGGCTACACCTGATGCCCTTCCACTGCTCGAATCGTTCCCCACCGCCGGTTCTATACTCACCCGGATAGAGGTGAAAAAAAGTATTGCACGCATTCAGACCCGTTATGCTGACGGAAGCACTTCTGCATCTCCAGAGACATTTGAACCTGAGCCGCGTAATGAACAGATGGATGCAAATGAACCATCACCAACAACAAGTTTTGGAGATTCACAGGTTGCGCCAGAAGCGGAAGTAATAGAACTGGGTTCAGATCCTTCACCGGCTCACAGCACACAGCGGTTTCAAACGGAAGCGTCCGACGATCCGCTCACAGAACACGGAGAGGATGCGGCGACAGATGAGGTATCAGCAGCTAAATCTGGTGAGGCAGAGCCTGACCTATACGAAGAGACTGTGGCGGCACCAGAAGAGATAACTGAGGCAACGAATTATACACAGTTCACTGAGGAACCGACTGAGGTTATGGATGAAGCGGAATCTGTAGAAGAGGTAACCGATAACACGGATCCAGCACATCCTGAAGAACCTACAGAGCAGGTAGCAACTGATACAGAATCGGCACAACGAGAAAAAGCGGACAAGCAAATAGACGATTTGGCAGAATCCATCGCGCAATCCACTCGTCTCGCGGGTTCTTCGGTTAACCTTCCTGTATTAGCACCCAATGCTGATACTGTGCCGTATCATCCAAAAGGAACCGCACTTGAAGAACCCCCCCGTGAGAATTTTCTCCTCACGCTGATACACCCGGGCAGGTACCTCTCTAAACAGTGGCTATACCGAACGCGTGTTTATCTGCTCTTATGGGCTGCTCTCATTATCGCTACGATCGGTTTTATCCAATATCAGAAGTATAGTAGCGTAGAGTTAAGCCCACTATCTCGCATTGGGCTTTCTGAAGGTGAACTACCGGAGTTGGTAAAACGCTCCTTGGCAGAAGGTGATTTCTACATCCAAGAGGGGTTTTATAGGAAAGCCATTAATTCGTATGAATTGAGTAAGAATCTCGGTATCTTACCGACTAATTCCTATAGAAAACTCGGATTCGCATACTTCAAGGAAGGTCAGTATGCCCTCGCCGCTGAAGCGTATGAAACGTTTTTAGAGGCGAGAGAGGACGACAACCCCGACGTATTTGCTGCTGAAGCCTCACTTGTTGGTGTGTATCCACTTACTTCAATAGCGGAAGGAACGACGCGCGACTATGAAACCTACAATATCCTCGGTATAGCGTACATGAAACTCGGACGTGTATTAGAGGCACAACGTGCCTACGAACAGGCGATACGTCTTGCCCCTAAATATGGCGAGGCATACAATAACCTCGCACGCCTTTATGCAGACAATTATCCGCATGTCTTAGCTGCAAACTCGAAAATTTTACCGCTGTCGTCTATAGGTTCCGTTTTGCAAACTGCTCCTAAGCTGAGACTCGCTGAGGCGTTAGCCTATATAGCGGTGACACTCAATCCGGATGTCGCTGCCTATCACAATACCCTTGGCTGGGTTTTATCAAGACGGGGGCAGGTAAATAAGGCAATGAAAACTTTAGAACGTGCCATTGATCTGCAAAGCGATGCCGTTGAACTGCACTATCACCTCGCACAGGTCGCACTCAAAGCCAACGAACGGAAGAAGGCAGTGAAAGCAATCCGAAACGTGTTCAAACTCAACCCTGCTTTTGTTCCGCTCAATGCGGGACAGTAGCGAGGTAATCGAAACTTAGCGGATGATAGAAAGCTTGCCCACGCGCTGATCCCTTTCAGATGAAAGAACATAGATATAAATACCACTGCTGACCCCTGTGAGGTCCCAAACTCTCCTATCTCTTTCATGTTCTGTCTGAGTAAATGAGGCAATACACTTCCCACTAACATCGTAAATGTAAATGTGAGTTCCCGTCGGTATTTTATCGAAGGTAACCTGATTGCATTCTTTTGCCGGATTGGGATAGACAATCGCCGCTGCCAATGTTGGTGCGGGGAGCGTTATTGTCACAGTTGTGGCATCGTCTGCGAGATTAGCACCGTATATATCCGAAAGTTGCAATGCCTCAATCTGGTAATAATTCCCTGTACGGAAAACCTCGGATGAGAATGTAAGCACAACCCGTTTCTGGGTCTTATCAAGGATTGCTGAGCGCGGTGTATAACTCTCCGAACCGTTTTCCATGTTTTTTTGTCTATACAGACGGTACCGTCCAGCATGCGTCGCTGAGGTTCCCATCGGTTTATCAAACTGCAGCAGAAGTTGATTCGGTGGCGAAAGCACACCGGTAAGCAGCCGCGGGCGATGGGTTAACACAACAGATACCGATTCGGATGACTCTGAACGTCCGCCGTTTGAGTTCCGATTAAAAGCCGTCAAGGTGTTATTGCTATTGAATAGCAGTATATTTGCGTCATCTCCGTTTAGATTCGCCACAATCGGTTTAAAAGTACTTGTTGCGGAATGGTGCCAGATAGGTTGATACGTTGTCCCGTCATATTGCACAAGATAGAAATTCGGTTGGACAGAGATACAAAGTTCATTTCGTCCATCACTGTTTGCATCGGCAATAGTCATCCCATTCCCGCTATCGTGTATATCACGAATACGCTGCTGCCACACAGGACGGTATGTATCATCACCTTCTGCGCTGAAAACGGTCAAAAGCCAATGATAGTACCGATTATCCAATAATTCTATAGTACCAACTTGAGTCCCTGTCTTCACACAGATAGCGAACTCTGCGTTTCCATCGCCGTCAAGGTCCCCGGCGGCAAAAAGTTGCGGAGTCCCTTCGGAAAGTGGACTTATCCACGTTTGTCTATATTGGTTATTTCCAATTGCTTCGTATATGAACAGCTCTCCATCGCTGTCCCCGACTAAAATTTCTACCCGTCCATCGCCATCAAAATCGCCGGTAGCAAAATCCGCACTAATTCCGTTGTCTCCTCCGGTCGGATTTTCAAGAGTGGCTATAACTGTATGATTATTATCTCCGGCTGCCTCGTATACTGAAATAGAATTGGTCGCATCGTCGCGCGCAAAGATTTCAGGCATACCATCTGCATCCGCATCAACAATTGTCCGACTCCAGCTCCCTCGCGCTTCCCAGATACGTTGCGTTGGAAATTCGCCCAGTGCAGGTTGCTCCAACAAAAATGCTGTTCCTGAAGCGTTGCACAATATCTCGATAAGCCCGTCATCATCTGTATCCGCTGTCGCCCAGGGCCATAGGGGTTCAGTGAATGAAAAGATCGGCTCGTAGGTATTGTTATCTCCTATCTCAAAAATTTGTGCGGTCCCGGTATCCATTTCGACAGCGAAGAGCTCTAATCTTCCATTTCCGTTTATGTCCACTGGTGAAACAATAGCGTGCAACCCACGATCAGCAGAGGCGATTTGCGAGAGATGCGATGAATGAATTACTGTATTCCGCACTTCAATCTGATACAGCCTGCCGTTATTGTCATCAATGCGCTGGAATCCTGCACGATTTTGCACCACCAAGCGGTACATATAGACACCCGGCGAGATACCTAAGTCGGACAAGTTAACAATATGAAGCAGATTCTCTGCGTCTGAGCGTCCCGTTCTATCAATATTTCCATTTGCTGTGAGGAGTTCTATTTTGCCTGTGGTGAGTTCCTCTGTTTCCCATATCACGACTGGATCAAACCTGTTCCCTGCAAACCATGGCTGCGATTCGTGCCTTAAAATAAGTGGTGATCTGTGGCTCACATCAACAACTGTTTTAACTCTCTTGATATCTCCGTCTACCAATTTAACGCTGAGTCGCAGTGTATACCTGCCTTCTGCTACAGTGGAAGTGTCCCACTCATGTAGACAAGCATTCAACTTCGGTTCGGTTTGCACGGCTCCCAAAGGGAACCATAAGTTCGGTATTTCGCCGATACCATACTCTAACCAGTACGCGGTGAACTCAGCACCACTTGCGCTACCGAAGATTTCAATTTTTTCGATAGCGTGCTGGAATGTCCGATCAGTGTTGATCCGTGCAATGAAGGGTGTTGAAGCAGCGAGTGCGGCGTGTGCATCCAATGAACCGGCACCAACGAGTTCAGTAATGAAAAGTGGGTTCGCAGTCCCAATCAGTTTCTCTTGAACCTCTGTATTGGTGGCGCGTGGATTCGCAGACAAGACGAGCGCAGCAACGCCAGAGACATGCGCAGCCGCCATGGACGTACCGGACCTCTTTCGGTATTCTCCATTAAGTGCTGTGCTGAGGATTTCCTCAGCCGGTGCGGCGATGTTAATTGTGGCACCAAAATTAGAACCGTCCCACATCTGTCTTTCCCGTCCAAGTCCCGCGACAGAGATGACGGTTTTGAGACCCGCCGGATAATAAGATCCAGATACTGCCGAATTTCCCGCTGCACCAATGAGAACACATCCACGGTTGTAGGCGTATTCTATTGCATCTTCTATGATAAAGGCGCGCACCGTGTCTCCCCAACTCATGTTAATTACGTTTGCTCCGTTATCCGCTGCATAGACGATAGCAGCGGCGGCATCGTCATTCTGAATATACGTGCCACCCCCAAATTTGAAACTCGCCCTTACAGGCATCAAACGGCAATTTTGGGCGATTCCGGCAATTCCAATCCCGTTGTTCGTTTTCGCAGCGATGATACCAGAGACATGCGTCCCGTGCCCTCCCTCGTCTTCAGGGTCATTATCGCGTTCTGTCCAATCGCCACTGCCGAGAAGGGTCGGTGCATCGCTAAAGTCCCATCCGTTTCTGTCGTCAACATAACCGTTTCCGTCATCGTCAATTCCGTTTTGTGGAATCTCACCGATGTTTTCCCAAAGCTGCAAACGAAATTCTGGATGTTGGGTTGCTATCCCGCTATCAACAACTGCCACTGTCACGTGTGGTTTTCCGTGTTCAACCTCCCATGCTTGTGGCATGTTCAGCAAATTTAAATTCCACTGTTCCGTATAGTCTGGGTCGTTCGGCACCGTTTCCGCACAAAATTGGTTGAGGCGGTTCGTCTCAACTGCCTCAATTGCAGCGTGTCGTTCGTACCGTCGCTGTAAGGGTTCCAACGCCCGCCCTTTTGGAAATCGGATGAGATAATTACGGCGGAGTCGTGGGTGTTGTCCAGCAAGCGTATTCCGTGGAAAGATAGGGGAAATAGACGTAGCACCGAGTCGCCTACTCAATGTTTCAAGTTGCTCGCTGGAGGCATCTGGATGTAAACGGACAATCAGTTCTCCGGGTGTTTCGGTGATGTAGGAAAAGTCGTCTGAGTTGCTTTGCGCAAAGACGAATTGTGAATTGACGAATAGGACGAGAATGTAGAGATAGATAAATTTTTTTGTCATAGTTATTTGTGGTGTTGCTGTACGGTGCGCCGTGTATGCTTACTACTTTAAAATTGTAATTCTGAATTCAATCTGTTATATTATAATGATAGGCAATTCAGAGAGAAAAAACAAATTTTTTGTATGCTAAAAAAACACAAGGAAGTGTACCTATGAAAGCGTCAGAACTGATTGTTAAGTGCTTAGAAAATGAAAACGTTGACTATATTTTCGGATTACCGGGTGAGGAAAACTTGGATTTAATGGATGCCTTATTGGGATCCGATATTCAATTTATTCAGACCCGCGATGAACGGGGTGCCGCCTTTATGGCGGATGTCTACGGACGACTCACTGGGCGCGCCGGGGTTTGTCTCTCTACTCTCGGTCCCGGAGCCATGAACCTTGTCACAGGGGTTGCTGATGCCAATATGGATAGGGCACCGCTCGTTGCAATCACCGGGCAGGCGAGTCTCGACAGAATGCACAAAGAATCACATCAATATATGGATGTCGTTTCCGTCTTCAAACCGATGACAAAATGGAATACACTCCTCCACCTCCCTGAAATCATACCCGAATCGGTCAGCAAAGCCTTTAAGGTCGCGACGGCAGAAAAGCCGGGGGCGACACACATCGATTTTCCAGAGGATGTCGCAAAAATGGAAGTCAGCGCGGAACCCGTACCACACGATTTTCCGAGTGAGGCAGAACCCGTTGCGTCCTGTTTGGCACGTGCCGCGCAGCTGATTAACGATGCAAAGCAGCCTATTATCCTTGCTGGAAATGGTGTTGTCCGCCAAGGTGCTTCTCGGATTCTGACGCAATTCGCTGAGATGACAAATATTCCGGTTGCCCATACCTTTATGGGCAAAGGCAGTATTCCGTGGACGCATCGGCTCTCGCTCCTCAGTGTCGGGTTGCAAGCAAACGATTTCGTCTCTTGTGGATTCGATCGGGCAGATCTCGTTATCGCAATCGGCTATGATATTGTCGAATATCATCCCCGCCTCTGGAATCCTGATCGGAATAAGAAACTTATCCATATTGATACGGAACCGAGCGAAAGTGATGCCGCTTATGTCACGGATGTCGAAATGGTCGGTAACATTCGACAGAGCCTTAGACACTTGATGGCACAAGAAATCTATCCCAAAGATTCAGAGTATGCCTCAAACACCTTACGGAAAATCATACTCGATCAACTCGACCAACATCGCGATGATGCGGGATTTCCGATGAAGCCACAAAAAATCCTGAGTGATGTCCGCTCTGTTCTCGCTGAAGATGACATTCTCATCTCCGATGTTGGGGCACACAAAATGTGGATTGCCCGCATGTATCCGTGCTATCAACCCAATACATGCATTATCTCTAACGGGTTCGCCTCCATGGGAATCGCGCTACCCGGTGCTTTCGTCGCTAAACTTATCTACCCAGAGCGTAAATGTTTGGCAATCTGCGGGGACGGTGGGTTCATGATGAACTCACAGGAACTCGAAACGGCAACGCGAACCGGGGTGCCGTTTGTGACGCTTATCTTCAATGATGAGGCTTACGGACTCATTGAGTGGAAACAGATGAACGGTTTTGGTAGACCCGCACACATCGATTTCACGAATCCCGACTTTGTTAAATACGCCGAAGCCTTCGGTGCCAAGGGCTATAGAGTTGAAGGAAGCGACGAACTGGTACCTATACTCAAAGATGCGTTCAGTCAGAAGGTCCCTTCGGTTATCGATTGTCCCGTTGATTATTCTGAGAACCTGCGTTTAACCGACGAACTTGGGCACCTAACATGTCCTATTTAATATCAGAAAACTGAACCGTGAATTTTGATTGCCCTATGGCATGGAAAGTGCTATTATCTTTTATAGTAAAGCCAAAAATATGTCGGCAACCGTAGTCTTTTGTCTATTTCTTTCAAATATAATTCGTTTTTTTAGAGGAGGGTACTTTACCGAAAAATGGCAGTTTCAACAATTGAGTGGGCAGATGGCAGAATTCGGATGATCGATCAGACGCTGTTGCCCAACGAATTCAAGCAAATTTATTGCGATGACCTTCCATCAACTTGGGAAGCAATTAAATCGCTACGTGTGCGCGGTGCACCCGCAATCGGCATCGCTGGTGCCTTAGGCGCAGTGCTCGGAATATGGGATTCCACCGCGGAGACCTACGATGATTTTGCCGCTGAACTCAAGTCCGCTACCGATTATCTGGCAACCTCGCGACCAACAGCCGTTAATTTATTTTGGGCACTTGATAGAATGACGCAGACAGCGGAAAAGAACAGCCATCTTCAGATTCCTGAACTTAAAGAGGTACTACTTGCTGAGGCTCTGGAGATTATTGATGAAGACAAAGCGATGTGTCGTGCTATCGGGCAGCACGGCATGGCGTTGCTGAATGAAAACGATACTATTCTGACGCACTGCAACGCGGGTGGGTTAGCTACCTCCGACTACGGCACAGCATTAGCCGTCATGTTCAGTGCACACGAAGCAGGCAAGCAGATCCAAGTTTATGCTGATGAGACGCGTCCACTGTTGCAAGGCGCGCGTCTCACCACTTGGGAACTCATGCAAGCAGGCATCGATGTAACCCTTATCTGTGATAATATGGCGGCACAGGTCATGAAAGAGGGTAAAATCCAATGCGTTATTGTCGGAGCCGACCGGATTGCGGCAAACGGTGACACCGCGAACAAGATCGGCACCTATAACGTTGCTATCCTTGCAGAGACACACGGTATCCCCTTTTATGTCGCCGCCCCGACTTCAACGTTGGATTTCGCCCTTGAAACGGGAGCAGAGATTCCTATTGAACAGCGAGCGGCAGAAGAGGTAACAGAGGGCTTCGGAAAGCTGACAGCACCTGAAGGTGTGAAGGTCTATAGCCCCGCATTTGATGTTACGCCCGCGGCGTTAGTCACAGCAATTATTACCGAAAAAGGAGTCGCGCACGCGCCTTATACAGATAGCCTGAAGGCTTTACGGGACGCATAGTTTACGCCGCCTTCGCAATGTTTGAGCGAGTGCCGCTTATATCGAAGCAGTCGTACTGATTTGTATTCATGATCCGAGTTGCAAACGCCATTGCCTGTTTTTCGGTGAGGTAACCGTCCGCAATTTCGGCTTCGAGCGCGCGTCGAATTTCGTTCCGCGCTTGAATCGCATACGCCATCGCACTGGTGGGCCATCCTGTATCGCCACCGAAGGCGAACAGTTTATTTGATGGCACCGCATGGATACATCGGCGGAGGAAATCACGCGAGCTATACGGATCAATGCTCCATGCCCAGCAGAAGTCAACCCAGATGTTACGATAATGTTTCGCAAGCGCGACCAATTCATCGTTGTAAGGATAGGCGATGTGCATCAAGACGAACTTCGCGTCAAGATAACGAGCGAACAGCGCACACATATTGCCAGCAGGGATACGCCGCACCGGCATTCGGTTATTACCCGCATAGTAGCCAGTGTGAATTTTAAAGGGAAGGTTGTGTTCAATCGTGAGTTCAACACCTCTCGCCCAACACCAATCGCCAAGACAGAGCCGTGTTGCTTCGTCAATATCTGAAGCAGGTTTTGTAAGTACAGCGTTAAGGGCAGTAACAGCCTCCGCATCGCTCCTTTCGATCCAGTCGAGCGTGCGATTGTAAGCGTGCTGCGATTTCACGGCAATAGCGCACGGAGCGTGCTTGGCGAAAATCGCCGCCATCCCTTGTTTAAGGGAAGCGAGGTCGTTGACTTCAACGCCTGTTTCAGCGTGAATAGCACTTGGGTCAACCTGTCCGTTACAGAATGTTGCCCACGAAAGATCATAGAGGAAAAAATCGGGACCGGATGTGTCTGGTGTGCACTGCCAACTGAAGTCATCCGTTTGAATATGGTCAAGATTCGCAATGTCGTGTAAAATATGATAACGTTTGCCGGGATTGCGAAGCGTCTTTAGGGTATCGGCACCCGCGAGTCCATCGCCTGTCAGTTCGTCAAGTCCATAGATGTGTTTCGCGATGAGGCTGACTGCCTCACCATAGCCAGTAAACTGCGTTGCTTCCCACGCGTCTCGGATACCTTCAAACCGTGATGCAATGTCTTGAGAAGCATCCATTAGGTTTTCCATCGCTTCTGAAGAGGCACCGGCTGTGACAAGGTCGGCTGGAACATAGTTTCCGAACAGATCTTGGAGGATATCGGGACCGTTTTCCACCCATTCGGCTTCGCGCTTCATGTGTTCGTGTGTATCAACAAGGCGGATGGATTGGATGTGATGTGTCAAATCGGTGGTTGCCATACTAAAGTCTCCTTTAAAAACTGAAACCGGCAAGTCTGTCGTCTCGTACTTGACAAATGTGTTGGATTATGATTTAATATATAGTGTCTTGGCAATTTGCCTCTCTTTTCGATCTTATAAGGCGGTGCTTTCTATAAAGCGAGATGAGGTTCGCTCTATTATAAAAGAGCAAGAGTGTTGTGTCAAGAAAAACCTTACATTTTGCAGTGCTATTAAGTATATGGCTTTCTGGTGCTTTTACAATAAGGAGTTGTGATCTAACCGTTGCTCGGATACATTGAAGTGTACGAGGTTACAACAAGTTGAACGGCTCTGACAGATTTGGGGACTCGCTTACAGGCTCCCCTTGTGAAAAAAGGAATGCTCGCGCAGGAACGCGAATGGTTAACGTCACCCGTCTGAAAAGGGACAAGACCACAGGAGCATATAATGCCTACAGGACGGATTAAGTATTACAATTTCGATAAAGGCTTCGGGTTTATCGCGCAAGATAGCAGTGACGCTGATGTCTTCTTACACAGCTCCGCGATTAAGCAGCCCGAATATGAAGAACTCCGTGTCGGGCAGCGCGTAAAATACAACATTATTGAAGGCGAGAAGGGACTCGTTGCCCAAAATGTCGAAGTCTTATTGACACCGACAGAACGCCGATGGCTGCGGCAGGGAAAAGCAATTATTCCACGGGGTTATGCTGGCTTCCCTGCTCAGAATCAGGGACAATTTCTCAGTGATGAGGCACTAACCGATACGAATCGCGAAAACGATAAATCAAGACCCGTTCGGAGTCGCCGAGACCGCAATACACCCGCAGCACCTTCTGGGTCCAAAACAGAGCCTCAACACACCTCACCGAGAGATACTGACGATTCCACAGCACAAGCACGAGAAGAACAAGCCCCGTCTTCAAAGCAACTCAGCTTTGGTGACCTTTACATTCTCAAGCAGATTAATTTTGAAACGTCTATGTTTTTCGCGTTGTATAAACAGGGGCAGATGCCTGCTACCGTCCTTGAAATGACGCTCTCTACCTTGACGCTCAACAGCAATGGAAAGAAACAGCACGTCGCGAAAGCAGATGTTAAATACTGCTATAAAGATGTTGACGCGGAAAGGGTTCAGGCTTCTGTTGCTATTGATGACGCTGTGAAGGCACAGCAATTGACGCAACTTGCACCTGACGCACAGGCACCTGAGATTGATACGGAAGCCGTTCAACACGCCCGAAAAAATGGCACCCCGATTCAGGTTAACCTTCGCGAAGGTGAAATGTTTCGCGGGACTATAGATTGGGTCAGTCCGTATGAGATTAAGCTCATTTTAGAGAACGGCGCAAAGGTCGTTATCTTTCGGCATGCTATCCACAGCTTTTCCGTAGGTTAGGAGCTACTATGGAAGCGTATTACGAACTCGTCGATGAAATCCAACGCGATGTTGAACGCTTGCGCGCGGAGTCGGGAGGCGTGCCGTGCCCTTCTGACTGCTTTTCCTGCTGCCGAAACACCTCAACAATGGCGATAAGTGAGGTTGAAGCTCGTGATCTGAAGGTAGGGTTGGAAGCCCTCCCTGCCGAACTCCGCACGTATATTCGCCGAAAAGCGGAACGGAGCATCAGAAAATTAAAAGCGCACGGTTACGATGCTGAAGATATAATGCCGGATGCCGGTATGAAAGCGATTGAAGTGGTGAAAGGCACACCTGAAGGCGAATGCCCTATGCTCATCGGGGGTGTCTGCTCCGTTTATGAACACCGTCCGGTCATCTGCCGCGTCTGGGGATACCCAATTCAAAACAGCAATGAGTTAGCCTGTTGCCACAAAACCTTCATCGGAAAACGCCGCCAATTCCGTCCACTTAATTATACGCGTTACTGGAGAGTGTGTCAGGACCTTAGTAAAGAACTCGGTGCTACCCAAAAAACGCCGAACTGTTATCTCGTCTCTCGTTTGTTATCAGAGTAGTGCCCTGGACATCTTCTATATTTCTGCCGTTGGTGAGGTTTTCAACCTCGCCTATTTTTTTAGGTGCAGACCTCATCTCATTGTAAAGCCCTAAATTACTGCAATTTGAGTCGGGCGGACCTTTAGCAAATCGTGCGCGGAACATGTGGCATTTGTTTCCTTCACTTTTTTTATGAGGAAACCGAAATAGAAGGGATTGTTGATATGAAACGCACATGCACTTATGTGGTGTTAGGAATGGCGTTCCTGCTAAATAGCAGTTTGTTCGTCAGTAATGGTTGGGCGATTGAGAGGGATGTCATCTCTTTTGTCACGAGAGAGGACAGACGTTCTATCCAACTCATAAATACCCGAGGGGAACTCTTTCAAACACTGACGGTAGAGGAATCCATAGGCCACCTCACCTGGTCCCCTGACGGACACTCGCTTGCCTATAGGTCCAATCGAAATGGGGACCCTGATATTTACGTAATGGATGTGAGAACGAACACACATCGTCGGTTGACCTTTGATGATGGGAACGATTGGTGGCCTGCATGGTCGCCGAATGGAAAATGGATCGCATTCGCCTCAAATCGCGCGGGGGAGATAGACCTCTACAGAATGGATGCGAATGCAAAAAATGTGATGCGACTAACGAATCAAGGGAAGTGCAAAAGACCGGCTTGGTCCCCAGATAGCCGATGGATCGCCTTTATCTCAAAATCCTCTCTTTTTGTGATGACTGCTGAAGGGAAAGGGAGGCGGCAGCTCGCAGATACATTTTCTACGGGATGCGCCTGGTCACCGGATGGCAAAGAAATTGCTTTTGTTCCACGAGGAGATGCTGTCGGCGGAAAAGCTCTTTTCAGTGTTGACAAAGATGGGAAAAACATGCGTCAACTCACTCGGTTGTATAAAGGCCTCGTATCAATCTTTGATCCTACATGGTCGCCGAGTGGAAAATGGATCGCATATCTTTTAGTTCAACCGCCAGAAAAACTCCTTGAGGGGAAAGTGGTTATGGCAGAAGAGTTTTTTGCTAACTCAGTTATTTGTATAGCGAATACAGCAGACGGTGACGGTGACGGTGGAGACCCGATTGAGGCAACGAGAGAGTTAGTATCTGATGGTCCTGAGTGGGTACCGGAAGGATTTCTCTCTGTATCGCCGAGTTCGGAGAAGCAGACAACGCTCTGGGGTAGACTTAAGCAAATAGATAAGTAAAGAGAAGACATCTAAATGTGATATCTTCACAGAGAACGGCGCAAAGGTTAAATGCAATTTAAAAAAAATTAGATATATGGTGGGAGTAATAGTCTTTATTTGAAGGGCGCAGCTTGGATCAAATTACCGCTGTGCTTCACTCAACTCGCGCAAAAATTCAAAAGTATAAATTCCAGTACGGTGTCCATCACTCCACGCCAAACGCACTGCATAGCGTCCGACTCGCTGAATATCCACAAGGCGTAAATTTTCAAAAAAGTCATCAGAGAGTACAATATAGAAGGGGTCTTTTCCTGTTCGCATGGCATCGCAACGGGCACAGGGGCATTTTTGGCGGAGAAGGCGGTAGGACAATTCGCTTTGGTGCGAATCTTTCCATTCGATTTTCAGACTTGTACGGGTTCTTTCAATGCGAGTTGGTTGAAATTGCTGCATGATGGCTTCTCAAAACGGCTTTCCGTTTAGAAATTAGAAAAAAAACGGTTGCTAATTTGTGCGACCGCAGGCGGTCCCGCAAATCAACAACCGTTCAGTGAGTCGCGATCGAAGGATTGCTTCTACTATCCGTTATTCAAAGTATTCCGCATTGATTTCGATGTACTCTTCCCATTCTTCAGGGACATCTTCTTCCATGAAGATAGCCTCGACGGGGCATTCGGGTTCGCATACACCGCAATCGATGCACTCTTCTGGGTCGATGTAGAGCTGATTAAATTCCTCGAACTCGTCAGCGTCGGGTAGGGGGTGAATGCAGTCCACTGGACACACATCAACGCACGAACTATCCTTAACGTCAACGCAGGGTTCGCAAATCACATACGTCATGTTGGAAAACTCCTTTCCGCTTGATTTACAATAAGAATCTCCATACCATGTAGGGGCGACTTCGCTCAATGGATGAGGTTAGTCCTCCTTGATGAAGGCGTTGCAAAAACATCGTCATATATGGCGGATTTTTTGCTGTGTCTGCTGAGTTGCGATTCAGGACACTATAATAATACCATAAACGATTTATTTTGTCAAGTTATATTTCTGACAATACCAGAACCTTTCACTTTTTAGAACGAATCGGGGTTAAAAATCTCTTCCATATTAGTTATCAGTTTGCCTCACAGTGAGAGTTATCGGTTGTCGGTAGGCGAATTTAAGGAACCTCGCCAGCACCAGCGGAGCATGGAGGAACCTTGTCTCCAAAAATGTCAACATATTTTCAGATTTTATTGTAAAATTGGAATTATTACAATTCTTTCAAATTATGCACCCTTTTCCAATCAAATTCTGGTCTTTTAATTATAAAGGGTAAAGCAGCATTTTAAATTTACACGGTTTCAACGCTACGCATTAATCGTGGAGAATCCTGATGGTAGAAAACGATGTTCAACTAATTCGCAGAATTTTATCAGGTGATGACGAGGCATTCAGTATT
The DNA here is from genome assembly GCA_026702755.1 of Candidatus Poribacteria bacterium. Taxonomy (NCBI): domain Bacteria; phylum Candidatus Poribacteria; species Candidatus Poribacteria bacterium. The sequence continues at coordinate 17,572 of JAPPBX010000112.1, forward strand.
TTGGTTCAGAAGCACCAAAAAAGTGTCCATGCGCTTGTATGGCGGAAAATTGGGGATTTCCATATTGCTGAGGAGATTACGCAGGACACCTTTCTCCGCGTATACAAAAGCCTCGCAACACTGAAAGATCCCAACCTATTTGCTGGATGGCTTTATGTCATCGCAAATCGGCTTTGCATTAATTGGAGCGAAAAAAATACGTCGGTGATGCAATCGTTGGAAGACACATCTATGGAAGAGATAGAGCAATCTTCTTATACGCATTATATATCGGAGCAACGTGAGTCAGAGGTCTCTGATCGTCATTATGAAATCGTCCAAAGGCTTCTCCAAAAATTGCCAGAGAGTGAACGCACAGTCGTGACACTCTATTATCTCGGTGAAATGACAGCAAAGGAGATTGGGAAGTTTTTAGGCGTGTCGGTGAACACGATTAAAAGTCGGCTTCGGCGAGCGAAAAAGCGTTTACGGAAGGAAGAGCAGCTCTTGATTAGCGAAACGCTTGGGAATATCCACTTACCTGCCAATCTCACCGAGAGCATTATGCAACAAGTTGCTGATATAAAACAGACACTCTCTCCAGTAGGGAAACCGCTGCTACCGTGGGCGGCTTTTGGCGCAGCTGCCGTCTTGATTATGTTATTGCTCGGTGTTAGCAATCAATACCTCGCCCGTTTTCAACAGCCATATAGTTTTGAAGCACAATCTGAACCCACGATTGAAATCATTGATGCCTATATTACGCTTGATATTGACGCAAAACCAGCTGTACGAAATCAAGCCGGACGTGCTTCTATCCCGAGTAAAAATAGTGGAAACGGTCTACAAGTTTCTGAGACAGTTTTAGCAGCCAATACACTGGAAGATTCCGCCAAGTTTTCTACTTCACAGTGGACCCAAACAGATGGACCGCAAGGTGGCACTGCCCTTAACATCTTTGTTACACCTGAAAAAACGCTTTACGCCGCTACACCATCAGGCATCTACAGATTGACAGCAGAGGCAACTGCCTGGGCACTCATCGACACCAGCGTTCCAATTAGTGAGTCCGCGATGCCTATGGCAGAGTTTGAGAATACGCTCTATATTGTCTCTACTGATGAAGTGTTTACTTCAACTAACGATGGCGAAACATGGAATGAATTATGTCCGCGACCAAAGGGGCGTGCTATTGGATTGATCATAACAGATGAGGCACAAGGACACGGATCACAATCCCATCAGGCAATGTATCTCGCCCTTGAAGATAAAGGCATCTTCCGCTCTACCGATGCTGGCGCACAATGGAGACTTCTTAACAATGGACTGATAGATCAAACGATTACGGCGGTAGCTGCAATAGGGAATACAGTATTTGCTGGCACAAACATGGGACTTTATCGCCTCAATTCAGGCACTTGGGAGCAATTGTCCGTGGCTGCGTCCGAGGTTATTCATTCCTTAGTAAGTCATGAGAATAACCTCTATGTCGTAACAGGTCACGATCTTTTTACTTTAGGACTGCTTGAATCAAGGTTAAAGGATGCCGGGCAAATAGTGCGCGGTTACAACGCGAGTTCAAGTAAAATTTTCTATTCGACTGATTTGGGGGCGTCGTGGACTGAGGTAACACCGAAAAACAGGTCTCCGTTTGTAAGAACACCAACGGGTATAAAACTTGTGGTTGCCGGTGAGACACTCTTGCTGCTCGGTGTCGCTGAATTACGCTCAACGGATGGCGGACAAACTTGGACAGACCTCGGATTCGACAGAAATTTGTTTACGCTGGATAACTTTTCAACTGTGGCGATAGATGAGAATACGTTTTACAATGTTAGTGCATCCGGTGTTCATCGGACAACTGATGCGGGTGAATCGTGGCAACCATTTATGAGCGGGATGGCAGGTACCAGAATGCAGGATTTAGTGGCGTTCAATGACAGACTCTACATGCACACTGGCAGCGACATTTTCCAATCAACCGACGGGGGTACGTCGTGGAAAAACGTTCCGATTAATTCGGGCGGTGTTATCCTTAAGTCCGAAAAAAAGGAACAGCCTCAAGGCGATTTCTCGCTTGATTCAAGGTTGGTAGCAACTAACAACGCTCTTTATGGAATTATACCTGAAGAAGACGACTTACGCGTTTTCCATTTACCTCTAAATAGTAATGCGTTTGTTCCTGTTCACAAGATACCCGCTTTTGCAAGGCGATCACCATCTTTTAATGTGTGGACAAGAAAAGCCTTAGCTTATGAGTTATGGACGAGCGTTGAAGAAGTGAAACAGGATCACTCGTCTGATGGTCATGAAGAAAGCGATAGCGTGCCTGTTACGTTGTATTTTAGAAAAAAACATTGGGAAGCTGGAGGATTTGCTGTCAGTGCCGGAGTATTCTACATGGAATGCCAGCGACGGCTTTTCAGTTGGGAACCCGGTAGACGGGAATGGAGAAACACAGGTCTGATAGATACCAGTGAACAACCTGATAGCGAATTGGATAAGGGGTTCAAGTTAGCGGTTTCAGCGGAAACTGTCTATGTGGGTAAGCGGGATGGCAAACTCTTTCAATCGTTTGATGGCGGAGACAGTTGGAAGGAGATTACATCAAATCTTCTGCTTCATTTTACCCGCTTCAATGAAATAGTCTTTGCAGGCGCAACGGTTTATGTCGCAACTGATAAAGGCGTTTTATCCTCACAGAATGGAGAAGACTGGCGCGTGATAACCGATACAATGGGTACGCGTATTGTTATAGACCGATTCGCTTTAAACAGTGCCACCGTTTATGGTGCTGGCGAGACAGGAGTCTATCGCTTAAAAACCGAGTGGCAACAGATTTCTCCAGAGGTTCCGGGTAAAGTTATATCCCTCATCGTTAGCAACGACAGACTTTACATTGCTACCGAACAACGCGGTCTGTTTCACATCTCGCTTGGAGAAGAAGCACGGGTAGAAGTGATGAAATAACTTCCACTTTTTACAGGTAAAAGGAGAAACTATGAAAGTCTTAGTCATCTCCCTTCTTATCATCCTAATTGTCCTCCCGATCGCTTTCGCCGCTGAGGACAAACAGACTTCTGATGTTACCAGCCTTTACCATCTTGCCAACATCTTAGGCATCCAAGTATCACTGGCGCAAGTCGAAAACATGCTCATTCAGAAAACTGAGGGACATCATGACACCGATTTCACGAATCTCATTGACACTGCCGAGGAAATCGGACTCGAATTGCGAGAGCATAATCTCACTTATGAAGAACTCCGGGCATTTAAAACGCCGGTCATCGCGCACCTCAAGACTACATTTGAGGACGAACACCCTGCAAATGCGGACTCTACTGCTGGTCATTTCATTGTCGTTGAGTACGCAAACAAAAAGTGGGCGCGCCTCTTTGATACACCCAATAGGTTGCTATATCAGGCAGCTACTGTTGTCTCCCGAGATCAATTTTTGGACCTCTGGACGGGACGGGTACTTGCCCTCTCGGGAAGCCAACGTCAGCAAAGGCAACCGGTTTTAAATGTGTCACCCACGTTGTTGGATTTAGATGCCTTAATCACACTGCAGCGCGGTTTTGCGGAGCAAGACTTAGCAGGCTATCAGTTTCCTGTCCGACTTAAAAATCGAAGCGAGGCACCGATACAAATCATCTCTGTCGCAGGGAATACGTGACATACGGTTATCGCTGAGCCAAAGACAAGCGTCATTCCTGCCGGGAAAGGTGCTGTTTTGGGGATCGGTTCGACTGCAGTTGCAGTCTATAGGACATCTTTTATGACTGTCCATATTCAAACGGATACACCGCAGCGTCCGTACACTTTTATCTCTTTCGGACGTGCTGGGGAGTTTCCTGTTGTCTTTGTCCCTGAGAACATCTATGTGGAAAGCATTGGGGCATCACAGCCAAAGAAGATTGTCGGACTTAAAAACCCGCGCGAGACATCTCTGATGATTCAGAATATTAAGAGTTCACAGGAATGGATTCAACCCGTTCTCCGTAGCGACAACGTCGTTTATCCGTGGCGCACTGCGGATATTGAACTGAATTTTGAAAGCGAACAGATGCCGAGAGGCATGTTTAACGAAAAACTCACGGTTGAATACATTGATCACAAAGGAGAGATGAAAGCTATCACGCTACCCATATCGGGGGAAGTGAATCAGTCTTACACACTCGCGCCCACCCAATTTTTCTTCGGGAGCATTAATTCTACCGAAGAAAATACAAAGGTATTAGTGCTTAAAAATTTAACGGGTACCGAACTCCAGATTGAAAAGATCGAAGCTGATATCGGAACAATTACAGTAAAACGGCAAGCCGACAGTAACCGCTATCACTTAACGCTAATATTACCATCAATTTTAGCAAAGGGTGTGCTGAAAGGCGAAGTTCAACTCCAGACGAACCACCCAAAGATGCGCCTTGTCAAGATTCCGATTTTTGCTTTTGTTGCAAAGTAAAAGCATTTCGCGCTTGAACCCTCTAAAAATACATAAGGAGCTATCCCATGAAAACTATCACAAGTGCAATTCTAATTGGCATTTTAATGACTCCGATCATGTTGTTCGCAGCACCACACGAACCGTCACCTGCTGGTGGCGGTTGGCTTGAACTGAACCCTAAACTCGGGCAAGTCCAAACGGACGCGCCGTGGTTTCCAGAACTGACCGGCGAACTCACGATTGAAGCGTGGATCTACGTAGACGAGCCGTTGTCCAAGCAAGTTATCTTTTCACTTGTAGGTCAAACAGACCGTTTCAACTGTTTCCTTATTGGAACGCCCGTGGACGAGGACGAAGACGGTATTCTGGATACAGAACCCGGTATCTTGTCGCAAGGAACGACTGAACATTCAGGGACGATGAGGGGTAACCTGCCAATTCGTCAATGGGTCCATTACGTAGCAACAATCAACAGAGGCGCTACTGTTGGCAGCGACGGTTATATTGCAGAAGGAGTTGATGGGAGCGAACTGCCAGCCCCAAATGAAAATCGTCTTGTGCTTGGGGGTATCCCAGTTATATCGGGAATCCCAATGATGCCTGGATTCAAAGCACGTTTCGCCTCAGGGGTCTATATTGACGAGTTGCGGATCAGCAGCGTCGTCCGCTACAAAGGAAACTACGCCGTGCCGACAAAGACATTCACCGCAGATACTCACACCATAGGACTCTATCATTTCGATGCGGAGTCGAACCAATCTTATGAAGATAGTTCAAATTCCCAGATTCCCTTAATCCGAAGCGAGATAGATCCCGAGGTGCTTGCTGAAATTGAAGAAGCGACAGCCTCGCCCGTGCTGTCAAAAAGTGAAGGAGAGCTGCTTCAACTCATCCGCGAAGGAATCGCCTATTACGATAGCCTGCTTGAAAGCGGACGTGTTGACTTTTTTCGGGAGACTACCAGTGTCGCCTCCGATGGACTCCCTGAAATGGAACGTGCTCCCAGCGGTACATGGAAAGGAACTTTCGAGTTTTCTGGACGTAAAATGAGATGCGTTGTCACACGAGATGTTATTCAGTACGAACCTGACCGGAACATTCCAATTACAGGAACTCAGCAATACGCTTATGATGGCGAAACTTTTGAGACACTCCGGGAAACATTTAACGGTATTGTGCTGAGTCGCAGAAGCGAAATCGTCGATGACCCATTTGATGATCCACGCTTCTGGGGATGGGATCTCAGTGGTGGTGGAAAAGAATCTCTCGTAATGCTTATTGATGAACTTGAGGTCGAAAGTATTAAAGAGGTGCGTTTCGACGAGAGTGATGTCTACCATATCAAAGGAAATGCGTATGGTGTCGCGATAGAATTGTGGCTGAACCCTAAGAAAAGTTACCGGCCCGAACGTTATGTGTTTGCCAATCCCATGATTGCTATAACGAAGGATTCCAAGTTCAAAGAGGTCGCGCCTGACCTCTGGTTCCCGGAATCTGCCAAATCGGTTACGACTGTAATTGACGTGGAAACCGACACGAAAACCGATGCCACCACCACAACGGTGCAATTCACAAACATTCGGATTAATGAACCTATTCCTGAATCCCGATTTTCCATTGAGCCACCCCCAGGGGCAACAGTATTCGACATGCGAACCCAAGAAAGTTTTGAAGTTCCAGTTTCAGATTAACGCCTTGCTTATACTCCTGTCGCGTTTACGAAGTGTTCTTACCGGTAAAGGAAAAATAGAGTGACATCGCAAAAAATTTGACAAATCAAAAGTTTTTGTGATAGTATGTCATAATCGAAAATTGTTGCTTATAAGTCCCACTCTATTGCAAAGTGCAGGTTTTCCGTCTCAACACCGGTAGGAACAATCATGAAAAAGCCCTCCTCCAAGAAGTGGCAATTCAGAAATTCAGATTTTGAGAGCAGTTTAGCATTGGCATCGGAACTCGGTATCTCTCTGCTCGCCGCGCAACTGCTTATCAATCGTGGGATAAAAACTGCTACCGAAGCGCACACCTACCTTCACCCAACTTTTGAAGCACTACATTGTCCCTTTAAATTAGCGGATATGGACAAAGCTATAGAACGGATACGCAAAGCAATCGCACGCGGTGAGAAAATCTGTATCTATGGTGATTATGATACCGATGGCACTACCGCAACCGCGCTGTTGCTCAACGTATTCCGCCACATAGATGTTCCCGCCAACTACTATATTCCGAATCGGTTTGGAGAGGGTTACGGACTAAGCGAGGACACGGTAAAGAAAATTCACCAAGAGAACAAGGCAAAATTGCTAATTACTGTAGACTGTGGCATCACGTCGGTCAAGGAGGTCGCGTTAGCCAATCAGCTCGGTATGGATGTTATCATCACGGATCACCACCAACCGGAGGCGGAACAGCCACCGGCGCACGCCCTGATTTCACCGAAGGTTCCAGGGAACGAATATCCTTATACCGAACTTGCTGGTGTCGGTTTAGCCTTCAAATTGGCACAGGGGTTGATAGAAGATGATGGAGCGTTCCTTGAATCACTGCTTGATCTGGTAGCGTTGGGGACAGTTGTGGACATTGCATCGTTGACTGGGGAAAATCGGGTTTTGAGCCGTTTGGGACTTGCCGAACTTAACAAACGCGAACGTCCGGGGATTAATGCTTTATGCGAAGCCGCCGGCCATAAAATTGACAAGTCTCTTGATGGGTACTCGCTCTCTTATAAATTGGGACCCCGTATCAATGCCGCTGGACGGATGGATACCGCCCACAAAGTGGTTGACCTCCTTACCACCGATTCCGATGATGTTGCAACTCGTATTGCCTCTCAACTCAACGAGGCAAATCAGAGGCGACAAGATTTGGAAAGGCAAATCCAGGAACAAGCACAAGAGATAATCGAGAAAGAGGTAGAAGATGACACGAAGGGGATTGTTGTTGCCAGTGATAAGTGGAACGAAAAAGCACAAGGTGTTGTCGGCATCGTTGCCTCCCGTTTGAAAGAAACCTATTACAAACCTGTCATTGTCCTTGCAATTAACGGCGATGAAGCGACTGGGTCAGGGCGTTGTATTGATGGAATGAACCTCGCAGACAGTCTCGTCAGCTGCACAGAATTACTCGTGAAACACGGTGGACATGCCGCAGCAGCTGGATTGACGCTCAAGACAAAAAATATCCCCAAATTCAAAACGGCTTTCAACACATACGCTTGTGAACACCTGGCTGAGGAAGCACTGCAACCCAAGTTGGACCTTGAGTTTGAAACACATCTTTCGCTTTTGACGTTAGACATGCTAAAGGAGCTTGAACAATTTGAGCCTTTTGGAAAGGACAATCCATCACCCGTTTTTGGTGCACGACGCGTCAAAGTTGATGGCAGACCCTCCCAAATCGGAAAAGACAAAAACCATCTGCGAATGTTCGTCAGCGATGGTAAGGTAAAACGGTGTGCCCTTGAATGGGGGGCAGGTGAAAAGCTTATCACTTTCAGACGCCCCAATATGTCGCTCGATATCGCCTTTTCACCCCAAATTAACGAGTGGCAAGGCACCTATTCCGTACAACTCATCCTTGACGACTGGGAGGTCCACTCCGAAGGCAGGGACATGAAGTGGGATGTATTTCCCAAGCTCAGTGATGAGTCTTCTGTAAAACTTGTTGACAAACGGAACGTTAATAAAAAGAATTACCTTTTAAAGTTGCTTGCGCGAGAGGAATCTTGTATAATTTACGTACGAGACGAAGAGATGTTAGAGCTGCTGCTCACAAGGCTCCTACCGGAGAACATTGAAGGGATCGCGCGGCACGATGATACAACATCCGAGGCGGAAGAAGCAGCGTTATTGGAACAATTAGAGAAGGGTGAACTCCGAACAATAACGTCGAGTAGCACCTTTTCGGATTTGGATGCGTTTCCCTTTGTTAAGCACGTTGTTTTCTGTCACCTCGCACCAAGCGAGAATCTCTTTTTAAAACGTTGTGAACCCGCTTTTGGGACGACTGAGACCTCTTATTTGCATCTCATCTATAGTGAGACGGATGAAGTAGAGATGCACAATTGGATCTCTAAAAAGTATCCGACGGATGACGAATTGCGTCGGTTGTATGGAAATATACGGAAGACTATACAAGCCAACGGTGCGGAAGGATACCCTGAAGCGGAAATGCTGAATGGCGGACTCGAAGCACTACCAGCACTTCAAACTGGACTCGCTATCTTTGAGGAATTGCAGTGTATTACACGGGATGGGGAACCAGGGCACAGACTCGTCCAACTTCTTCCTGCTCAGAAAAGTGACTTGTCTCATTCTCCGACTTATCTGAGAGGGGAGTGGATAAAACAGACAAGTCCGTCTTTTATAGAGTTTCAACTAAAAGAGAACATCGAATCTATGTGGGAGCGCATACTTTTGCGTCAAGAAAATGAGTGTCAAATCGCTAATCAGTCAGATTCAAACCTATAACCCGGATGCAGAAGTTGAACTTCTGGAGCGTTGCTACCGTTTCGCGCAAAAGGCACATAAGGGGCAACGACGAAAATCTGGGGAACCTTACTTTACGCATTGTCTCAAAACCGCTGGGATACTCGCTGAACTCCGATTAGATACACACACAATCTGTGCCGGACTCATGCACGATGTCCTTGAGGATACAGGTATCACGCGCGAAGAGATGCAAGTACGGTTCGGTGCCAATATCGCCAATCTCGTCGAGGGTGTCACAAAGATCGGACAGTATAAACTCGGTATCGCTTCCCAAGCCCCGGCTGCTAAAAACACAGTTGAACAGCGAGTTCATCGGAAACGCCAAGCCGAGACCTACCGGAAACTCCTGTTAGCGACAGCGGAAGACATGCGGGTCATCCTCATTAAACTCGCGGATCGACTTCATAACATGGAAACGCTGGAGTTCCTCTCAAGCGAGAAATGTCAACGCATTGCAAAAGAGACGTTGGAAATTTACGCCCCGATCGCACATCGATTGGGGCTTTGGCGTATCATGGGCCGCCTTGAAGACTTGGCATTTAAGCATCTCTATCCCATCGAATACCGAAAAATTGCCGAACTCCTGAACCAGAAACTCACTGAACGAGAGGCGTACTGCGAGAAGATGGTTAAGCAGATTCGCGGCGAACTCGAAAAACGCAATGTTTTTGCCGATGTCCACGGTAGAACGAAGCATATCTATAGTATCCACCAGAAGATGCAACAGAAGAAGACACCCTTTAGTGAAATTCAGGACTTAATTGGTCTTCGGATCCTCGTTAAAACCGAAGCGGATTGCTACATCGCCCTCGGCGCGCTTCATAACAAATGGAATTACCATCCCGATAGACTTCGAGATTGGATCGGACAGCCGAAGAAAAATGGGTATCAGTCCCTCCATACCACGATTGTTGATAATGGCAGACCTATTGAAATCCAGGTTCGCACGTATCAGATGCATAAGATTGCTGAAGATGGCATTGCTGCGCATTGGAGTTATAAGGAAGGGTTACCGAGGAGCCAACAGGGGCGTTCTATTTTCGCGAGTTATAAGCAGATACTTGAGGACATACAAGAGGCACAAGATAGTCCCCATCATTTCGTAGAATCCATGAAGTTGGAACTTTTCCAAGATGAGGTTTATGTCTTTTCGCCGAAAGGAGATCTCTTTAAGTTACCCGCTGGCGCGACGGCGATCGATTTTGCTTATAAAATTCATACGGATGTTGGGCACACGTGTGTCGGCGCGGAGGTCAACGGTGCTGTTGCACCGATTCGACGTGTGCTTGAGAACGGGGATCAGGTCAATATTCGGACACAGCCGAATGGAAGACCGAGCCGGAGTTGGTTGTCGTATGTTAAAACGGCCACGGCACGGACTAAAATCAATCACTGGTTTCGTGAAAAGGATAAGGCTGAGGCATTGGAATTGGGCAAGAAATTGCTCGCTGCGGAGTTAAGGGTTTCCTATCTTAATTCGCGTGATTATCTCAATTCTCCGAAACTGCTTGACATTGCGAAGCAACTCAAACTCAAAAATCTTGAGGAACTTTTCGTCCGGATTGGCAATGCGGATGAATCGGCTACGCATGTCGTCAATTTGTTGAAGCCTGAGGTCCCGAAACCTGAAACAAAACCTGCAGAAGAGATTGAATCGAGGCGAAAGAAAGATTCACCACCGGCTATCCAACTTGAAAACGATATAGACTTAGGTATGATGCGGATTATGAAGTGCTGTAACCCGATTCCGGGAGATCAGGTCGTCGGTTACCTCACACGGGGACGCGGCGTTTCTGTCCATAGAGCAGGCTGTATCCGCATCCTTGATGAACCGGAACGACTTTTAGATGTCAAATGGCTTGAAAAACCGCTCTCTGAAAATGACGATCACCCACCACCTATCTATCCTGTTAAAATCCTCGTCGAGTGCAATGACCGCCCCGGTATGCTCGGTGAAATCACTACTGCTATCGCGCAGTCCAAGGTGAATATCCGCAGCGGTACCTTTCAGCCTTCCGCCGTTCATATTGATTCTGAAGCCTCTGATAATTTGACGATAGATGTGACAGGTGCTCAGCAGCTGGATGAAGTCATGCAAGCGATTCGACACTTAAAAGGTGTACAGCGCGTCAACCGCAAGTCCTAAATTTTTCTCAGTAGCGGTAATTTCCAAATCGCAGCTCTCTATACAATTTGAGGCATCCCTGAGATAACTTTAGTAACTTTCCCGCTTCGTAGGCATTTCGCGCAAACACGAACCCGTCTTGTTCCTTCCGCTGTTTGGATACGGACCCGTTGAAGGTTTGGAAGCCAACGCCTTTTTGTATGCCGTCGTGATTTACTAATCTGATTCCCTGTCATCGGGCGTTTGCTACAGATCGTACAGACTCGTGACATTGTGTCTGTCTCCTTTCTTCATGTCTTTTAGAGTATCGATTAAATCCAAATATTAATAATACCACAATTACAGGGAAAAAGCAAATTTCTTTGCCAGCGTCCCATATATTTGCTGTGGTAACGAACCTCCTAAAGCCTGATGTCTCCACGTAAGAGGAAAATAAAAATGACTTTTTTTGGGGAATCTGGTATACTATACCTTTAAAGTTTGTGCGTCTATGCTCCTGCTGTGCCCTTGGGAATACATGAGTTTCACAACGTCGCATTTACAAACCATCGCTTAACAGAGGAAAACCATTTCACTTTCTTACAGAAAATATGAAAGTCGCTTATATTACTGCAGGGGCTGCTGGCATGTACTGCGGAACTTGTATCCACGACAATATGGTAGCCACGGTCTTGAAGCAGCAAGGGCATAACGTTTCCCTGATTCCAACCTATACACCCACCCGAACAGATGAGGTAAATGTGAGCATGGATCGCGTCTTTTTCGGAGGTGTTAACGTCTATTTGCAGCAGAAACTTTCCATTTTTCGGCGGACACCGTGGGCATTAGACAAACTGCTCGACAATCCAACATTGTTGAACGGATTGGCACGCTTCAGCAGCGCAACAGATGCCCATGATCTTGGAGAACTCACAGTATCTATGCTCCGCGCCGAGCAAGGATATCAAAAGAAGGAATTGGCAAAATTAGTGAGATGGCTTGCCGAAGAGAATAAGCCGGATATAGTCTACCTCACCAATTCCATGCTTGTCGGTTTCACGAGAGAAATAAAGAAGGCTTTAGATGTACCGGTTATCTGCGCACTTCAAGGTGAAGACATCTTTCTGCAAGATCTCATTGAGCCGTACAAAACAGAAGCGTTAGCACTTCTCCGAGAACGTGCTGAGGATCCAGATGGTTTTGTGGCACCCTGTCAATACTACGCACAATTTATGGCAGACGCGTATCTTAACGTTTCTGTTGATAGAATTGACGTGGTCCCGCTGGGATTAAACATGGATGGACACGGGACACCTGTTCAGAAATCGGAACCGCCTCCCTTCATTATTGGTTATTTGGCGCGTATCTGCCCTGAAAAGGGATTACACATCTTAGTAGATGCGTTCCATATCGTCGCGGAGGCGTTCGGTGCCGATAACGTTCAACTGCATGTCGCTGGATACCTTGGAAAGAAGGATGAACCCTATCTTGAGGAACTCGTGAATCAGATTCATGAATGGGACTTGGCGAACAGTTTCGTGCACCATGGTGAGGTAACACGCACCCAAAAGATTGATTTCCTCAACCGTTTACATGTTTTTTCTGTTCCCACCGTTTACCGAGAGTCCAAAGGATTGTCCATCATAGAATCACTTGCCAACGGCGTACCGGTTGTCCAACCCCAACATGGCACGTTTCCTGAGATGATTGGTGCCACCGAGGGCGGAATTCTCGTTGAGCCGGAATCCGCTGAAGCAGTCGCGGCGGGTCTCATAGAACTCCTTAACGATACTGACCGGCGTGAGTCCCTTGGGGAAACCGGGAAAGTCAACGTGCACCAGAAGTTTAACGATGCAGTCGTAGCAGAACAACTCCTGAAAGTCTTTGAGAAGTATACTTAGTGTTTCAATTGCTGGCGCGCTTCCGAAGTGCCCTTACTACAGAAAATCAAAAAGGAAATCAATTATGACTAAAGCATGGCTAATTTTTGTTTTCATGACCGTGTCGTCGTGGGGGCTTTATGGTGTTTTTCTACATCAGGGACAGGTGGCTATGGCGGACCCTGTGCATGGGCGTTACAAAGCGTTTCTCTTTGTGGGACTTGCCTACCTTCTCGCAGCGGTCATCGGTTCTGCTCTGATGCTCATCTTTAATGGGTCTGATTGGCAATTTACAGGGAAGGGTGTTTCTTGGTCGTTCCTCGCAGGGCTTGTTGGTTCGATTGGTGCATTCGGTGTTCTACTCGCCTTTGGAGCAGGTGGTAGACCTGCTGTCGTGATGTCCATTGTTTTTGCCGGTGCTCCGATTGTGAACGCTGTCATTGCGACACTGTCACATCCACCAGCGGGTGGTTGGGGAGCCGTCCGATGGCAGTTTGTTGCAGGCATCTTGCTCGCTGCACTCGGCGGTTGTTTGGTGATGCTCTATAGACCTACTTCGTAACTCATGGAAACAAAACCGCTGGACCTGTGACATGCCTACGTCTTGGAAAGGCGGTTAAATACTCTTTCTTTTTCCCACGCACGACTACTCACTCCTTTTTACGGAAAATACATTTTCTACTATCCTTCTGGTGTGGTCATGTCTCTAATAGGCAAGAAGGGAGAGTTTTCATGCCTATAGACGATGCTTGCGAACCGATATCACACAATCTCGAATTAATCGATGCGAATGATGCTGAATTAGTCGTTGCCGCACTTGCTGGGAATACGCAGGCATTTGACGTGTTGGTAAACCGCTACCGGCGTGCTATGCTGACGATCGCGCGACAAATTGTTCGGAATCCGACCGACGCAGAGGATGTTGTGCAGGATGCGTTTCTACGGGCTTTTGAAGCACTCCCACAACTTGCTGATCTGAACCGGTTTGGGGCGTGGCTCCATTCAATTACTCGTAACCGTGCTTTGCGGTACTACAAAAGCATGAGTCGCTATGAGCCGCAAGAGGATATGGAGCCTTACTTAAATAGGACAGCGGATACATCAGCTGCGGATCCCGCTGACATTGTGACGCGTGAATTGACAGAACAGGGGATCAGGGACGCGATTCAGGAGTTACCCACAGACTTTAAAGAGGTTATTGAACTTTATTATTGGGCAGAGATGCCGCAGAAACGGATGGCTGAATTCCTATCTCTCCCGCTGACAACAGTGAAGTGGCGGCTCCATAAAGCGAAAGAGCTGCTCAAAACAATTTTGGAAAGACACGGCTACAGTGAGGATATGTAATAATCTTTTTTTGTTGAAATGGTTCATTATTCAAAAATGTTCCGTAGCATAGTCTGTTGGGCTGCGTGCTATGATGCACAATCTAACAGATTATGCTACAAAAGAATAGACTGCGTAAGTGGTAAAAAAGATGGAAACTTCGGTCACTTTAACCCAAACCCAGTTAGAATTCACCAGAAACCACCGCGTAATGTAATAGAGCGGTGTCCAGGAGGCCATAGTTAAAAAATATGGAACAGCAAAGACAACAAGAACTCAAAGGACTTTTTCACATGCTGGAGCACACCGCGAAGATCGCAGAGGATGCGGCGTTGACGGGGACATTCAACGGTGGCGAAGCGCGGTGCATCATTCAATTCAATAATGTGCTTACGCGCTTGAATGGACTCGACGCGGTCCCTGACGGACTTTTTGACGAACTTCACGAAGATGCGTCCTTCAGTCAAATCGGAATTGCCTGTCATCAACTCGCAGCGTATCTCAATGAGGAATTGGATACGACTACAGATTTCAAAGGATGGCTCGACAGTTTTTTCGGAAAACGATTCATGGAAAATCTGACGGAAGAACTGTCAGATAAACCATTTGGGGATCTGATTCGCAAGGCTGTGCCGGACTTCCTAACTGAAAGTACGCTGGAAGACATCGCCGAGACATTTTCTGTCGTTTCCGGTGGGAAACTAACGATTGACGCTGACTGCGGCGGGATTGACGTACAGAGCACAGAGGACGATACCGTCTCGGTACGCATTCAACGCGCCGCGCAGATAAAGGCGAATCGACGGGCAGCGGAAATCCTCAAGAATCTTGATGTTCAGATAGCGCATGAAGGTCCCGATGTTAAAATTGAGGCGAAGTTCACTGGAAACGCAAAACGGTGGAAGAAGCGGAAAAACGATCTTGATGTTCAGTTTGATATCCTCGTACCACGGCACTATAATCTTGATTTGAAAACTGCATGTGACGACATTTCTGTCGCGAATATGACAGGGGACGTAAAGGCAGAAACGTTCAGTGCTGGCCTCCGTTTTCAAGATATTACCGGACGCATTGATGGCGTAACCTCAGTTGGGGACATCAATCTCAAGGAATTTAATGGAGACGCGCTCCTTCAAACGACGGCTGGAAATATTGCGCTTGAGGACGGGATTGGCGATGTAAAAACCAAAACCACAGGCGGAAGCCTCCAGATTACTGATGTCACGGGGGCTATCAATGGAAAAACCTCCGGTGGTGGTATCACGTTGCGTGGCTGCAAAGGGGGCGCAGACCTGAAAACTGCTGGTGGCGGTATAGAGGTAGAAAACGATGGACCTGTCCTTGCGAAAACGACTGGCGGTTCCATTCGCTGCCAACTCCAAGAGGCATCTTCACGCCAAAACTTGCTGCTGGATTTGGAGACAGCTGGTGGGGGTATAAATGTCTCGCTCGTTCCGGACATTGCTGCGACGGTAGAAGCAAAAGTGCTCGGGGGTTCAGTGACAACGGAATTCCCAGTGGTAGCGGAGATGGAAGGTGCCGTCAAACCTGATCAATTATACGGAACCATCAATGGTGGCGGATCGCTCCTGCGGCTCCGTTCTATCGGTGGAAATATCATACTCCGAAAAACAGAAGAACACGACCCGGTAGAAGTGTAACGTGAAAGCACGTGAACAAGAAAGGTTCTTATTTCACCAAAGCAATAATAGAGACAATAACGGCAATGACAGCACAACCGATCGGTATCAATTCTCTGAATGCCAACCGTCTGCCTTTCAATTCTGCAATATCAGTTTCAACGTTTCGCAATCGGTTGTCAACACTGTCGATTCGTTTGTCAACATTGTCGATTCGGTTTTCAACGCCGGCGATTCTGCTGTTGACTTGATCAAAGCCTCGTTTCATTTCGGCTTTGATGTCGTCAAACCCTTTTGACATAAGGTCATACAATTCTTGTGTTGTCATTGATCGTTCCTTTTGGTGAAAAAAATGAGTGTCAACTCGCTAACGTCCTTACCTATAGTTAATCACAAAGTGCGCGGGATGTCAAGAAAAAAGAGAATAAATTCTTACCATGAAACCTTTCAACACAAAGCAAAAATAGGGTAGATGAAACAAGAGTAGGAATTACGCAGCTCCCTTCGCTGGCGAGGTTTTAAACCTCGCCAGCGGGGTGTGATCCGTGAGGGGTCATCAGAAAACTGCGTAAGTCCTAAAGAAATTCCGATTGACAGGTGAATGCTGTTGGGCTAAAATGGGTTTAATGAATCATAGACCGCACCGAAAGGAAAATCAATGAATTGCCTTGATTATGGACTCTCTTTCATCAACTCTGTTGGCAACGGGAATGCACCCCGCTTTTGGGTCGAATCTCGATGCCGCATAATAGATAACACAGATGGAAGTTTCAGAGATTATTACCAATGTGGTTCGTGTAAGAGTGAACACACCTTTGCCGAGAAAAACCTCTTCATAAACCCAAACTATGACTTCCTCCCTGTTTTTGGCAAAGAACATATAGCCGTATTCAGAAGGCATGCTTACTGCAACGATAACTATGTCGAGTATAGGCCTGCACAGGATTATTGGGGAGGTGCCCTATTTGATGTTCAAAAGGCATCGCCGGTCCAAGTCCTTGATAGCAACGCAGCCATTTTTGAGGCGACACAAAAATGTCTACCCATCGTAACGCACACAGAAATATGGGATACCAATACACAGCAGCGAGCAATTATCGAGTGTCCCGTTAAAACAATGAACATAGATAAAAATGCAGGCATCTATCAAGTTGATACAGGAATTGTTCTATTTCCAGATCTGTCAAAGCGATACGATCCGCAGATTGAGATGTTCAGCCTCGCTTACGTTGCTTTCAACGCACCGCACTTCGCTGACTTCGTCATCGAACGTCCCACTGCCATCATTGAAAATGGAGTGGAAGTCACCCAAGTTTACCACTATTCCGAAATTCGGAGTTTGGAAGCAAAGAATACCGTGTTCTGCATCGGTGAGCTTTAACAAACACTCCACTTAGATAAAAGCAGTTAGGTCGGTTCGACCCTTGCACCTACACTGCAAACAAATTTTCTTGCAAAAATTTTGGACTCCGTTTATAATGTTTGGTTAAAGCACTGAACCGCGTATTAGATGCTCTTAGTGCTGATAACAACTCGCATGATCTTTATACGGAGGACAAAAAACATGAAAAGTGTTCGCATAAGTCTTGTCTTAGCACTAATACTTGCACTTGCGTTTGTTAGTGCCCCGAAAGCCGATAACCATCAATCCCAATCCTTAACCATTGTCTGGGCAGAATGGGATCCGGCTAATTATTTGCAGGAACTCTCAAAAGACTTTACCGCCGAAACCGGCATTGCTGTGGATGTAATCCAAATTCCGTGGCCCAATTTCCAAGATAAGGTTTTCACGGCTTTTGTGGGAAAAAGCGATCTTTACGATATTGTCATCGGCGATAGCCAATGGCTCGGTAGGAACTCTCAAGGTAAAAACTACATCAACCTAACCGATTGGATTAATGAAAACATTGATGTGGCTTCTATCTACGGTCCCGCAATGACAGCGTTTGCTGAGTATCCGAAAGGTAGCGGAACATATTGGGCATTGCCCGCAGAGGTGGATGCCGCTGGATACGTCTACAGGAAAGACCTGTTTGAAGACCCAAACGAAATGAAGGCATTCCAAACGAAGTATGGCTACGTACTTGCCCCACCGAAAACATACAGCCAACTCCGCGATATCGCCGAATTCTTTACGCGTCCAGATCAGGACCTCTACGGTATCGCGACGTGGTATAGCAAGGAATACGACGGTATCACGATGGGTTTCCAGCAGGTGATGTGGAGTTTTGGGGGTGCTTATGGCGATCCAGAGAATTACAAGGTTGATGGATATATCAACACGGAAGATGCTGCCAAAGCACTCGAATTTTACACCGACCTACTCAAGTTCTCACCACCCGATGCGCCGAATTACTATTGGGCAGAAACACTGAATGCTTACAACTCTGGTAAGGTCGCGATGGCGATGAATTACTTCGCCTTTTTCCCCGCAGTGATTAATCCAGAAGTGAATAAGATATCCCACGATAAGAGCGGTTTCTTTATCGCACCCGCCGGTCCGAAAGGACACTATATTAGCATCGGTGGACAAGGTATGTCCATTTCCTCATATTCTAAAAACAAGGATCTCGCCAAGCAGTACATGAAATGGTTTATGCAGAAGCCTGTTCAGGAGAAATGGGCGATGCTTGGGGGTTTCACACCGCACAAAGAGGTATTACAATCGGATACCTTTAAGACGGCAACACCCTTCAACGAGGCTTTCGCCGCGAGTTTCCCATACCTTCGCGATTTCTGGGCAGTACCGGAATATGCCGAACTCTTGGAAACCTGTCAGACAAATTGGAGTGAAGCGATTTCTGGGATCAAGTCCGCGAAGGAAGCGTTGAATTCCATCGCGAGGAAGCATGAGGAGATCTTTGAAGACGCAGGCTACTACGACGAGTAAAAAGGGTGGTCGGCAGTCGGCTCCCGGGGCGTTCGCTCCGCTCACTTTCGGCAGTCGGCACGTGGGAATTGTGCTTATTTTCCCTGCCATAAGGCTCTCTTACCGACAGCCGATAGCCGACAGCCGATAGCCAAAAAGATATGCAAACCACCACCCCCTTCCCCCGTGTAAAAACGCAAGCATCGCGTGGGATGAGCGACTACCAACTAAAGATGGCATTTATCATGCCCACCATGATTTTGCTCATCTTGATGAACATCTTTCCGCTGCTGTGGTCCCTATACCTAAGTTTCCATCGTTACAAAGCCTCTATGCCCACAGCACCAAGATTCATTGGTGTTCGTAATTATTCACGGCTCCTCGCTGATCCAGAGATCTGGGGTTACTTTCAAACCACAGCTTACTTCGTGTTGCTCGCGGTAGCCGCACAATTCTTTATCGGGTTCGGGTTGGCACTGCTCCTGAATCGGAACTTCCGATATAAAGGTTTCGTTACAACGTTGCTCCTGCTTCCGATGATGCTATCCCCCGTGGTCGTCGGACTCTTTTGGCGTTTTATCCTCTCTTCGGATAACGCCGGTTTGCTGAATTTTTTCCTGAGTCCCTTCCTAAAATCGCCTATCGGTTGGACGACCAATCCGAAGGTTGCGATGTTAGCCGTCGTTATTGTAGATACATGGATGTGGTCCCCCTTCATGATGCTGATCGCTTTGGCAGGGTTGAGTGCGGTTCCGAAATCCCTCTATGAAGCCGCCGATGTCGATAGAGCCTCCGCATGGTTCAAATTTCGGTGGATTACACTGCCGTTGGTGTCTCCTCTCCTACTTATCGCGCTTCTGTTTAGAACGATGGATGCTTTCAAGATGTTCGACATCGTCTATGTCCTTACGCGTGAGGGTGGACCCGGTACTGCTACAGAGACTGTATCAATGAATCTCTATAAGCTCGCTTTTAGGAACTACAATACCGGTAAAGCGTGTGCGATGGCATACATTTTACTCATTATTATCGTTGCGTTGAGCAATATCTACGTGAAATACCTCAATCGCGTCAAGGGAGAGGCATAGGGACATCATGCGAAATCGGAAGCGTTTTGGACACTACCTCATATTAGCGTTTGTCGCTGTGGCTGTGATTATCTATATCACGCCGATTTATTGGATTTTGGCAACATCATTGAAAGGTTTCGCGGATATTACTACGAAACTTCCCAAGTTCGTTTTTGAGGTCTCGCTGGAAAATTATCAGAAATTGATGCCCTCAGAGGGCGTGCCGGACGTGACCTATATCTTCTTAGCGGAGGTGTTTGTAGGATTGCTCCTCTTCGGCTTTTTTAGCCTATTTAAGGGGACGCTACCTCGCGTCTTGTCGCTCCGAAATCTCGGCTTAATTTGGAACACTGTCTTTGTTTTAACGTGTCTCTACAGTTTTCTGACGCTATCACCACTGCAGACCCGTCTCCAAACGGATGCCCGTTTCAATTTTCTGCTGCTGATTATCGGCACAGTTATCGCCTATCTCCTGATAGCTCCGTTCAAGAAGACGAACGGTATAACGTCCCAAACCATAAAGAAACAGCGGCTTGTTTTTGTATTGCCGAGCGTTTTTGGGACGATAGCGATTTGCGTTGCATTAGCGAACGGTGGCTCCAAATATTTTTATCAGTTGCTCAATAGTATTATCATCGGTGGTGGTAGCACGATTCTCGCCGTTGGGCTTGGAACGCTTGCGGCTTATGCTTTCTCTCGATTTGACATCGCTGGAAAGGATGACCTGCTCTTTTTTATCCTCAGCACACGGATGCTACCGCCTGTTGTTGTCGTCATCCCGATCTATCTGATGTATAGCGCACTTGGATTGCGAGATACACATTTCGGGCTGATTTTGCTTTACACCACCTTTAATGTCTCGTTTGCAGTATGGTTGATGAAGGGGTTTATTGACGAGATTCCAAAGGAATACGAGGACGCTGCGCTCGTGGATGGCTACTCACGGTTCCAAACCTTTCTGAAGGTGATTTTACCGCAGTCGGTTACAGGCATCGCTGCAACTGCCGTATTCTGTCTCATTACGGCGTGGAACGAGTTCGCGTTTGCGCTCGTTCTCACAGAGGTCGGGGGTAGAGCCGTGACCGCACCTCCGTCGATTACGAGTGCGACAGGTTCCAGCGGTATGGACTGGGGCAAAATCGCTGCAGGGACATTTGTCTTTCTGCTTCCCGTTGCTGTTTTCACCTTCTTGATGCGGAGCCATCTGCTACGTGGGGTCACATTCGGAGCGGTCAAAAAATAAGAGATAGTTGTCAGGTGCCGGATTGTAGGGAGTATGAAATGAACGTCCAAAACCAAACAATCTTTCAAAGGGATAACCTGTATATCCTACGCGGACTTGACTCCGCGTCTATAGACTTAATTTATCACCCCCGGACTCACGGCACAGGAGTTCGCCCCGAAAAGCAAAGCCGCCGCAGAAGTTTTCTCACTTTACCGATGTATTCAACACAACATAGGAGACCCCACAAATGAGGAACACACCCGATCTGGCAATAGCCTTGAATCAGACAGCGAAACAGACAACGCCCACGAATATGGGCAGTGAAAAACCGAGTCGTGCTACATCGCGCACCGGCAAAAGGATGATTGGCGAATATTTTGACACGTCGGTGCATAAACGACTGAAACAGTTGGCGTTAGACTACGACTGTAGCATGCAAGACCTTTTAACCGAAGCCATCAATCTGCTGATGAAGTCCGAGGGAATGCCGCCGATCCAAACCTCTCAATAACGTATCGGAAGGTCACAAACGTTATGTCGAAAGAAAAACGATCTGAAGTGACGAACCCCCGCACCGCCGAGCCGTCTCAGGGGAACGATCGACTCGCTGCGGAAGTACTGATCCTCTCGGAGCAGGGCAAGACCGACGCGGAGATTTCCACGCTATTGCGTATCGACGCATCCCGCGTGCCACGGTTTCTCATACATGGGAAGCTCTTACCCGATCATCTCATGGCGGTCTATCGAGAGCGGTTCGACGCGTCCTTATCCGCCGCAGACCCAGCCGAAGACACACCCGCATCGACATCCGAAACGCTGCTCAGTGAAGAGGAGCAATCCCTCACGGAGCGTCAACAGATCGCCGGGCAAAACGCCCGCATCTCTGCCCTCGAATCGAGGCACGCACGACCAAAAACGCAGCCCATTGAAAAAACACAACCCGCACGCGATGCCTCTCACATAGAGACAGCCATCCTTGATTACATTGCCGAATTCGATCCCGACGAAGAAATCGATCGGGGCGAAGTGATTGACATCTTTGAAGACGAATACGGCAAAAAAAATGTCTCATCTGCCTTTCAGAAACTCTGTTCGGAAGGACGTATCTTGCAGATAACAGAGCATGACCCCGGCGACGGTCAAAACCGGATACTCTTTAAATACAACCCAAACTTTATGACCAAAGCAGAACTTGCGTCGGAACTCAACGCAGGCTTTGCGGAATACTTCAAGAACTTACCACCCGCAACGCCCGTGACGCTCTCTGACATTCGAGTCGTCGTTGATGAACGTGGACTCGTCATGCACAATAAAAGAATGTTTGCTAAAGCACTCCGAAAGTTCGCAACAGAGAATAACATTCATCGTGAGCCTGCCGACCCCCAGACCGACACGGAGGAGATGTTTTACAAATAGGACAGACGCAGAGCAGCGATGGGCATCACATGTGAGATGTTTTTCTGAAAACGCCTCACTTAATTGAACTGCAAGGGCATTGCCGCCTCCAACCTACACAAAGGAGTTAAAAATGAAGTCATATTGAGCAGGGCCATTCAATTTTAAACATTTACTTTACCGATATGAATATAATTCCCTTGTAGGAGCGAGCTGGGCTCGCGATTGGACGAAAAAACGTTAACACCTGTCAACAAAAACCAAAATCAAAACCGAGAATTGAATGATCCTGGTACTACCGTATTGGAATTTGATTTCCTCATCGATTTCTGTTATACTTACAGCAAGAAATAGAGGAGGACGCGCAAAATGAGCAAACATGCACTGCGACTCACTGATGAAGAGATGCGGGATTTCATCGTCAATGGCTATGTGAAGATAAAGACCGATTTCCCGTCGAGTTTTCATGACAATATTCGCCAACAATTGGACACAATGTTTGAGGGAACCGGAAATTTAGGGAACAATGTACTTCCGCTCATCCCTGAAATTCAAGAAATCTTTGACCATCCGATTGTTCACGGGGCAATGCAAGGAGTGCTCGGTGAAAACTATGCGATGCACTCGCACCGATATTGCCATTTCAACCAACAAGGCAGCGAAGGTCAGAATTTTCATAAAGATAGTTATGAAGGTGATGGACAAATTCGTCGGCACCGATGTCGTTGGACGATGGCGTTCTACTATCCACAAGATGTCACGGAAGACATGGGACCCACCGCTGTCCTCCCCGGTTCGCAGTATTACGAGACAGGCGAAAGCGCACACGAACAACCTGATCTCGCACTCACTGGCGAAGCGGGGACAGTGACCATTGTCCATTACGATTTGTGGCACCGCGCGATGCCAAATAGTAGTGACAAGAAACGGTATATGTTGAAGTTTCTCTTTATCCGACTTGATGAGCCACAGATACCTTCATGGAAAAGCGATACCGACGACTGGCACGCCCTCGGCAATGGGGAAGAATCCGAGCATCCAGAATTGTGGGAATCGCTCTGGGACTGGTCTTATGGGAAAGGGAACGGGACGAGCAACGGTGTTTCGGACGCTGAGGTGGATACCCTCATAAAAACCTTCGATAGCGATAATGAGCGGGATCGGTTGAACGCTGCGTATCGCTTGGGACGCGTTGGCACCGCTGCTGTGCCTGCCTTGAAGCAAACGTTGTATAGTAAATCTGATGCCATCCGTGAATATGCCGGATACGCTTTGAGCCTCACCGGGGAACCCGCCGTTCCAACGCTTATTGATGCCATGCAAGCGACAGACAACTCCGTACGAGCAAATGCTACGTTTGCCTTGGCGGATATGGGGAAAGCCGCACAGGAAGCGTTACCTACGTTGACACGTGCCGCACAGGATCCCGACGAATGGGTTCGACGAAACGCCACAGAAGGATTGGGACTCATCGGACAACAGGTCTCCGAAGAGATGGATTTATCCGAGGTGGTGCAGGTCTTAACAACCCGATTGCAGGATGATCATTATGCGGTTCGTGATAACGCGGCTCGCTCTTTAGCGAAATTGGGAACACGTGCTGAACCGGCAATTCCTGCACTTGTCGCACAACTGGAAGATGAGAACCGATATGTCCGTTTCCACGCGGCGTTGGCGTTGAAGGAGATTAAGACCCCAGAGGCGCAGGAGGCACTTTTCAACCATCTCTTCGCTTCGCGGTGGTGCACAATAACAACACGTGGGACACCGTATTAGAGAACACCCCTTAGATGCCCTAATGGAATTTGACTCCCCGCCGTAAGAAATAGAGGAGGACACGCAAGATGAACAAACCAGCACTGCCCCTCACCGATAAAGAGATGCAGGATTTCATCATCAACGGGTACGTCAAGGTAAAAACCGATTTCCCGCCGAGTTTTCATGAGAATATTTGCCAGCAATTGGACACAATGTTTGAGGAAACCGGGAATTTGGGGAATAACCTCCTGCCAGCCATCCCTGAAATTCAAGAAGTTTTTGACCATCCGGTTGTTCACGGCGCGATGCAAGGCGTGCTCGGTTCGGACTACGTCATGCATCCACACCGATACTGCCACTTTAATCAACAGGGTAGCAAGGGTCAGAATTTTCATAAAGATAGTTATGCAGGGGACGAACAGATCCGACGCCACCGCTGTCGTTGGACGATGGCATTCTACTATCCGCAGGATGTCACAGAAGACATGGGACCCACCGCTGTCCTCCCCGGTTCGCAGTATTACGAGACAGGCGAAAGCGCACACGAGCAGCCTGATCTCGCACTCACTGGTGAAGCAGGCACTGTGACGATTGTCCACTACGATTTGTGGCACCGTGCAATGCCGAATCAGAGCGACAAAAAACGGTATATGTTGAAGTTCCTCTTTATCCGACTTGATGAGCCACAAACACCTTTATGGCAAAGTAAGACTGCCTATTGGGACACCCTCGGCAACGGTGAAGAACTGGATCACCCAGAACTATGGGAGTCGGTGTGGGACTGGTACTACGGTAAACAGAACGGCACTACCAACGGTGTTCCGCACGCTGAAATGGACACCCTCATTGAAAACTTGGATAGCGATAATGAAAAAGATAGACTAAACGCCGCTTATCGCTTGGGACGCGTTGGTGCTGATGCTGTGCCTGCCTTGAAGCAGATGTTACACAGCACATCAGCTGCTATCCGCGAGTATGCCGGATACGCTTTAAGCCTCACCGGCGCGCCCGCTGTTCCGACGCTCATTGATGCCATGCAAGCAACAGACGATTCAGTGCGGACAAGCGCGGCGTTTGCCTTGGCGGATATGGGGAAAGTGGCACAAGAGGCGATGCCCGCATTAATAACCGCTGCACAAGACCCCTCCGAGTCGGTCCGACGACACGCAACAGAAGGGCTTGGACTCATCGGACAGTTGATATCTGAGGAGATGGATTTATCCGAAACTGTGCAGGTCTTAGCAAACGGGTTGAGCGATGATCATTTTCCTGTTCGCGATAACGCTGCCCGTTCCTTAGCGAAATTGGGAACGCTCGCTGAACCGGCGATGCCTGCACTTGTCGCGCAACTCGAAGATGAGGACCGATATGTGCGTTTCCACGCTGCCTTGGCATTAAAGGAAATTAAGACCCCCGAAGCACAGAATGCGCTTTTCAATCATCTGTTCGCTTCGCGGTGGTGTGCCTTGACAACAAACAGCACGCCTTATTAACGAGCATCGGTTGTTTTGTGCGCGGTGGTTACAAAATCTTAAAACGTAACTACCGCGCTTCAGTAAGTCTGCCTATCATAGATGAGATTTCATATCCCAGAGAAGAATAGTGCCATCATAACCACCGCTCGCCAAAAACGCGCCATCAGGTGAAAAAGCAAGCGAAAAGATATGGGTGAGGTGTCCCTCGAATGTGGCAACGTTCTCACCTGTGGTAGTGTTCCACAGTTTGATGGGCGCGCTTGCCATCCCTTCCACTCGCTCCAATCCGGTAGCGAGATAAAGTCCACACGGGGAAAATACGATACCGCCCTGCCACCAATATGCGTATTCTTCTGGTTTTGGTATTGTGAGCAAGGTTTTAGCACTTTCGATGTCCCACAAAATAAACGCTTTTTCCATCTCTCCGGCAATAATATTTCCACACGGTGAAAAAGCGATATGCTCTATCTCATGACTATGGAACGCGTGTATCTCCTCTCCACGCTCAAGATCCCATAGGCAATAGGACCCCATCTCTTGCCCGCTCGCGAGATATTTACCGTTTGGACTGAACGCTGTGAAGGCAGCATTGGTTTCAGGCATCGTGAAGGTATTGATAATTTCCTCACGCGGAATATCCCATACATATAGATTTTTCTCGGAATCCCCGTACGCGATCAATTGGGCTGTGTCCGAAAACGCCACGGCCAAATACCGAGGACGTTCCTTGATTCTGCATTCGGTAATAGGCGTGTCGTTGCCGAATTCCCGTACTTTTATCGTGTTTCCTTCAACGCTGGTAGTGTGCAGTTGTCCTGAAGTAGAGGCGTACAAACAATGTTTTTCACCCGATAATTTGAAAACGCGTGGGGTTTGTGAATGGGTGACAACATCCCAACAGCGAAACGTTCCCTCGGGAAACGGATACCCAGCTACAAGGGTTTCCCCATCCGCCGAAAATGCTAATGATGATATATAATCGGGATGCGAATTATAAGAGACGGTGCGCGGATCGTGGTCACCAATTGTCCACACATTTAGTTCATGAGTCGTTGCAAGAGCAAACTGGGTCCCGCTAAAAGACCACCTTCGTGTCTCGCCTCCGTCCGGCGTGTAGTAAGTATTAAGTTTTTCATGGCACGTCGTATCCCAGAGGGTGACATCGGTATCAGAAACCGCTACAATCTGCCTCTCACCCGTTGTAGAATAGGTAGGTATCAACTGATTACTGCCATAAATCCGTTCCTCTTTTTCGACCTGCCAATTCTCCGTGTCCCATACTGTCAAAATAGAGGATTCCTCTCCATCACTACTGGCAACGAGGAAGTTCCCACACGGTGAAAAGGAGAGAGCATACAAAAATTCCGTGTATTCTGTGAGATATGCGACGCGTTTTCCGTTGGTAACATCCCACACAGATATAACGTCTCTTTCAGGCGCGATGGACCAAAAACCTGTTCCCAACCGCTTAGCGTCGTCCGGAGGACTCGCACAGGCAATCAGTTGACTATCTTGTGAAAAAGCAATAGGATGCTTCTCCCAACATGCCTGAAATCTAAGTTCAGCATCACCAAATTTTGCAAGTTGGACACCGGTTTCTGGATTCCAGACATCAACCATATAATCAAAATCTCCATTTGCAGCCAAGTGCTTGCTGTCTGGAGAAAAAACCAATTGATTAATCTTTTTACAAAGTTGGTGCGCTTGCCTCTCCACTTGGGTGAAACAATTCGCCTGTCGCACGTCCCATACCTTGACACTTCCGTCCTCATGTCCTGTGGCAACCCACTCGCCTGATGCGGAGAACGCAATCGCCGAAATTCGCTTGCAGTTCGTACTCCACAGCGCGATAGGTGACAAGGTAGCGACTTCATACCACCACAGTCCTATGTCGGTTCCGAGAACGAGATGTTTTCCATCTGGGGACAATGCCATAGCGTTGATTGCCCCGCGCCCAAATCGGACCAGGGCATCATTCGGGAGTCCCCATAGAGCTGCTTCCCGATTGCTTTCCGTTTGATCCATTGCTGGAATGTAGCACACGTCCTCTGACATGTTAGGTTTATTGAGATGAACAGATTCTGAAGACATAGTTTCTCCTTTTTTAGGTGCCATGTCAAATTCCTTCCGCAGGAGTTCTCGTGTTTCTCTTAATTTCGTCTTAACTGTGCCTATGGCTAAGTCGAGTTCTTCCGCGATTTCTTTCATACTCCACGATTCCAGATAGTACAATACGGCGGTCGGACGCACCCGCTGCGGGAGATGCTGAACGGCTTCCCTTACGTCTGCGTGTAGTTGTGCTTCTCTAAAACGCGGGGAGGCCTCCCGGTCAATGTACTCAATCAACTCGGCACGGCTCTGCGGAGTTTCGCTCCGTGAGCGGTGGCTGGAGGCGTAGTATCTGTTACAGGCGTTATAGGCGATCTGCCGCAACCATCCGTTAAAGCTGCTGACTTTCCTGAGTCCACCGATGTTTTCCCATACTGCCATCCAAGTGTCCATGAGGATTTCCTCAGCATCGCGGCGTTGCCTTGAATTTGCAAGAATGATACGCCATATCCGTGGACTGTAGCGCGACATCAGTTCCGCAAATGCTGCTTCATCCTGATTTTGGACAAACCGAATGAGTTCTTCATCTGTGAGGTCATTGAAGGTTATCAGATTATGGCGCATAAAACTTATCTCCTTGGTAGGTGTACTTTGTGAATGCACTTTTCTATCATGAGGTGACCCTTTGGGTTTTAATATTTAAGAGGAGAGTTTTCGGGGAAAAGGTTTAAAAAATGTAAAAGTTGAGAATCGAAGAGAGGGATTCTTGATAAAATTAAGCGAGTGCTGGCGTTTGCTTTTGTGTTGAACCAACGACTTCACCAGTAGGATTCCGTTCGCCATTGATGACCGCGCGACAGACATCAGCGATATGGCGCGCAGCACAGCCATTCTGCAATTGAACCGCAGATAAATAAGATCTTCTTCGTCACTGAATTGATCTTCTACATCATGAACCACATACCTATCTGTCCAGCGAGTATACCGAGAAGTGCCCCGGCGAGAACGTCGGTCGGGTAATGCACTCCGAGATATACACGTGCGACTCCGACGAGTGTTGCCCAACAAAAGGTCGGGATTTGCAAAACTGGGAAGGTATTCGCCAAAAGCGTCATCATCAGAAAAGCAGAGGCAGTATGTCCCGATGGGAAACTAAATCGATCCGGTGGACGGACACGAAATTGAACGTCCATAATCTTCTCGTAGGGTCGGTCGCGTTTCATTGCCTGTTTGAGGAAATGATATAAGAGTCTCTCAAGCGGAAATCCAAGTGCTGCGGATAGGAGAAACGGCTTGCTAACGTCAGGACTGAGCGTCAGGAATATATAGAGTCCAAGAAATGGATACAAACACCCATTCGCGCTCCATGAGATGCAACGAAACGATCGGTTGAGAATGACACCTCCATCCCCCAAACTAAAGATATAGTAGAACAGCGACCTATCCCATCGGGTTAGACTATTTGTGAATTCTTTAAGCATATCTGGTTTAATTTCCGTATAATAAAGCTTGCAGGATGTTAAGAAACCTTGATTGCACGTGTGGTATTTACAAGTCTTTCGTTGTGGTACGTTTTCTGGGGCAGATCTATGTAGAGGTTGTTACGCGCTAACATCCACTCCGCCCATTCCCAATCCTCTAATGTGTCTCTCACTATTCACATCCCCTTTAAATGTCCATCTCTCTTCTTTGAGCGTCTGATGCTTTTGCGGCGAGTACGAGTTGGAGTGCAGCAATTCCATCCGTCAGATTAACACAGGGGGCGGTACCGTTTTCAATGCAGCCGATGAAATGTTTCATCTCTTCAATGAAAAGTGTGTTACGCTCAAAACCGGTCGGTCCCTTGTGAAAAGTCTCCGTTTGCCATGATTCTGTCTTGCCTTGGTACCAGTGGACCTCACCGTCGGCGTTATCCCATAGGATGCTTCCGTGTTGTCCAGTAATACGCAATGTATGTGTCGATGGGCGTTGAATGTAATTAAGATGCACTATGCCAAGTGCACCATTTTCAAACCGCAGCATCGTGTTTGTTGTGTCCTCGACTCGGATGTTTAAGCCCCCTTGTTGTGCTGTCATCGCGGAGACACTCTGTACCTCCCCAATGAGCCATCGGAGGTAATCAAACGGATGGCAAAGTGTCAGTAGCACTCCACCTCCGAGGTCTTCGCGTGCGGCGTACCCTGTTCGATGGTCTTCCCAAGGGTGCCATCCGGGTAGATATTCACCCCAGTGTGCATCTACAGATGTCACCGCACCGATTACCCCACTGTCAAGAAGTTGCTTGATGCGTTGTAAACCTGGGTGAAATCGAAACTGGAAACCGACGAGTACCCTAAGATTTTTCTCTTGTACAATCTTTGCCAAGATAGGGACCCGCTCCATTGTATGGGAAATCGGTTTCTCTAATAACAAGTGACACCCAGCCTCCGCCGCAGGAATAGCAACATCAAGATGAAACGAGGTCGGATTGGAAATAACCACAGCATCGGGTTGGTGCCGTTGAAGGGCTTCTGTGATGTCTCGTTCAGTTGGAAATCCAGCGAGATCATCGTCAGAAAGCGTGGCGCGTCCAGAGCGTAATAGCACTAATTTTTTAATATTCAGATCTTGCAAATTTCGCAGGTGGCGCCGTCCAATAGAGCCCAATCCTGCAATCAGAATTTTCATTTATCTCCTGCATCTCCGACCCATTTTTCGTTAAAAATTATAGCCGAGGTATGTTGCACAATTTTAACCAACGTATTTTTTTATATAAAAAAGATTGAACAAAATTGTGTCGGTATGTGCGGTTTGGACACATTCAATCAATGCACCTAAATCCTCAAAAAGAGTGGGGATCCACATAGTCGGCGAGGTCTCGGAGTGCGATAACGTTGTAATCGTTTTCGGCGAGATGTGCCATATACGCTTCAAATTGTTCTGGCTCTGTGTGAACCCAAGGGTGTTCGACATCCGGCACACCGTGGAAGGTAAGGATCGTAATATTCCCGTCGGTTGCTTGGGTGAGTGCCCACGTGAAATCGTCAAAGTTCCAATTGGGACCGGCGGCTCCTGTCGTTGGAATCAGGAGCGGATGATGTAGCACCGGATTGTAAGCGGGGCCCCGGTCTCCTTCCCCACCGTAAGGGAATTCGGGGGCAACACCGCGTCGCGCAAAATGAAAGCCGTGTTCAGCGAGCACTTGTGCTGCTGCTTCGTTATGACTGTAACCGGGATAACAGAACGTCGTGGGCTGCGAAATGCCATAAGTTTCACAACGTTCGTCAATGTGCGCTAAATCCGAACGGAGTTCCTCAGCCGTTTGCTGCGTGACGTTTCGGTGGTGACGGGTGTGATTGCCGATCTCGAAACCGTCGTCGTGTAACCCTTTTACCTCTTCCCACGTCATATAGGCTTCTTTATTCGTAAGGAAGTTGAGACCTTCGGTAATGTAGAAGGTTGCACCGAAGCCATACGATTTGAGAAGAGGACCTACGAAGGTCGCCTGCGATTTGCATCCATCGTCAAAGGTAAGCACAACGAGTTTATCAGGGATTTTTTTGCGTAAAATGTCTTTCATACTGCTCAACTTATGTCTATTGAAAAGAATTTGATACTATACTGCATTGCCAGATTATTATAGCCGCGAACGGTTGTTTAAATCAAGAAAAAATCATCCCGTCAATCCTTGAATCCTGTAAATCCTGGTTCAGACAATTACGATTGTCGCTTCACGAACTTACGCCTACTGACAACTCAATATCTCTAATAGCTACAAAAATCGTTGACAAAAATTTGGAACGGGTTTAAAATGCTCACAGGAAACTAAGGGAGGTATGAACCATGATTGATCGACGTGCATTTTTGAAATCGATGGCAAGTTTGACAACAGGTGTTCTTTTGTCATCTGCATGTGCAGAAAGTGGTGGGGAAGATACAACCAACAGTGACCGCTTAGGGCCCCTCCTGCCGACCCGAAGATTAGGACGCACCGGAGAAGCTGTGACAATGCTCGGTATAGGCGGATGGCATATCGGCGACATGGAGGAGAAGGAAGCCCAGAAGACGATTGAGACAGCCCTTGAGGGTGGTGTACGTTTCATTGACAGCGCAGAATCCTATCAAGGCGGTCGCAGCGAGACCCGCTTAGGAAAACTGCTTGTGCCAAAATATCGAGACGATGTGTTTCTTATGACAAAGACAAGAGCAGAAAATGCTGAGGACGCATGGAAGCACCTTGAAGGTTCACTTACACGTTTGAACACTGACCGCCTCGATCTTTGGCAAATGCATTCGGTGCAAAATCCCGCGGATGTAAATGAACGGATTAATAATGGCGTTCTTGACGTTTTGTTAGAAGCAAAGGCAACTGGCAAAACGCGTTATATTGGGTTCACTGGACACGCAAGCCCGGCTGCGCATGAACGGGTCCTTGAGCAAACTGATATTTTCGATGCGTGTCAATTGGCGATGAACCTCGTAGATGTTAATTACGAGAGTTTCATTGAGAGAGTGGTACCGATACTCATTGAGCGGAATATCGGTATAATTGGTATGAAAGCATTGGCAAACGGCGGTTTCTTCGGTGGTTCGCAGCACGGTAGGCACGGTCCAAATCCAAAAGTCGTCCCGGATCGTGTTAGTGTCTCCGAAGCAATTCGGTTTATTTGGTCGCTGCCGGTGAGTACACTTGTTACGGGTCCAGATAATGCGGAACAGATGCAAGAGAAGATTGACATTGCGAAAAACTTCACAGGCATGGAAGATGATGAACGGCAGGCATTGATAGAAAAGGTCGAAGATATGGCGGGAACAACGGTTGAGTTTTACAAAGCCTGATGTCCATCTGTAGGAGCGATCCCCTGATCGCGATGTTTCTCAAAATCTCTGTGCTCTCATCTGTCTTTGTTTCTCTCTGTATTTCGGCTGGGGCAGATGTGAAATTTACAGATGTCGCTGATGTGTCCGGCATCGAATTCCAGCATTTTACTGGTGCAACAGGCGCACGCTATATGCCTGAAACGATGGGAGCGGGCTGTGCCTTTTTGGATTACGACACAGATGGTAATTTGGACATTTTGCTTGCGAATGGGACAAGCCTAACACGTCCAAATGCTGCGCATACTCCTCGGCTTTACCGAAATACGGGTGATGGACAGTTTGTTGATGTTACTGAGGCAGCAGGGTTAGACGTGTCAATGTACGGCATGGGCATAACGGCTGCCGATTACGATAACGATGCCGACCTTGATATTTATTTTACCAATGTAGGCGAAAACCGACTGTTCCGCAACAACGGGGACCGAACCTTCACGGATGTCAGTGAATTTGCAAAGGTAGGAGACACCGGTTGGTCAACAAGTGCGGCTTTCTTCGATGCTGACAAGGACGGTTGGTTGGATCTGTTCGTTTGCAACTATGTTGAGTGGACACCTGAAACCGATATTCCTTGTATAGTAAATCTTCCGGGTGAAACGCAGCGACACCGCACCTATTGCACACCATCTGTTTACACCGGACAATCCTGTCGTTTCTATCGTAACCAAGGCGACGGCACGTTCAGCGACAGGACATTACAAGCCGGGCTATATAATCCGACGGGTAAATCGCTTGGTGTAACCCTTTTGGATTACAATCATGACGGATGGATAGATCTTGCCGTTGCAAACGATACGGAACCGAATTTTCTGTATCGGAACAACGGGGATGGCACATTTACCGATGAAGCCGTAGTGATGGGGATCGCCTTCAGTGAGACCGGAAAAGCGCGCGGCAGTATGGGAATTGATGCAGCGGATCTCTATAACGACGGCGGCACTGTAATCGCTATCGGCAACTTTAGCAACGAAAAAATAGGATTTTTCTATACAAAGCCGGGTAGCATCTATTTCACCGATGTCGCAGAACGCGCAAACATTGGTAGAATAAGCCATCGTCTGTTGACGTTTGGATTGCTGTTTTTTGATTGCGATTTAGATGGGGCACTCGACCTGTTTTGCGTTAATGGGCACATTGAGCCGGAAGTGTTGCGCTATCAGCAGCATATCCCTTACGCGCAACTCCCGTCGCTTTTCCAACATCAGAGCGATGGAACATTTCGGGACATTACTGAACGTGCTGGGCTTGCACAGGCAAGTGTCGGGCGCGGATGTGCTTACGGCGATTACGATAATGACGGTGATCTGGATCTACTTGTGAGCAACAACGGTGTTAGCGAAGATCACGGAAAGGTGTGGCTCCTACGTAATGACAGCAAACGCTCGTTTAATTACCTCCGAGTTCGGGTTATCGGCACTCATAGTAATCGCGATGGGATCGGAACAAGTGTCCGAGTAAGCGTGGACGGTAGCGTGCAGGAGCAGATGGTTCGCACCGGCAGCAGTTATTGTTCCCAAAGCGAAATGGTCGTAACTTTCGGATTAGGGAGTAGTGAGGTTGTTGAGCACCTCGAAGTCCTATGGCTCTCCGGCAAAATAGACCGATACGAGAAACTCAAAGCGAATCAACTTATAGAGGTGATCGAAGGAGCATCCGAAAAATGAGACTGCAAGTGTCCGGTTACCTCTTTCTTGTAATTTTGGGACTCGTTGCTGGATGTCAGGGTGACGAGAAGGTTTCTACTCAAAAGAAGCCAGCATCTACGGCACTTACGAAATCACCCACTTCACCCTCTGCACAGGACTACAATAACAGTGGAACGGCTTACCAACGTGCCGGAAGATTGCAAGAGGCAGCAGCGGCTTATCAACGTGCCATTGAGATAAAACCGACGTTAATTCAAGCGCATCATAACTTAGGCACGGTATATGTGATGCAAGGGAAACTCGCAGAGGCAATTGTTGCGTATAAGCGCGTCATTCAGCTACGTCCGGACATGGCAGAGGCTTATGTTGATTTAGGCAGAGCCTATGGATTCGCAGGACGCTTGGACGAAGCAATTGCTGAATACGAGAAGGCATTAATCCGCGACACTACCCTTGTTTATGCACACTATGGAATTGGTCTTGCTTATAGACATAAAGGCATGTTCCCTGAAGCCATCGTTGCACTTGAAAAGGCGATGGTTCTACAATCTGATTTTCTCGAGGCACTCATGCAACTTGGCTACATCTATCGGGAAACAGAGCAGTTTACCAAGGCGGTGGAAATGTTTAGCACAGTTATTAAAATCTATCCCACAAACTCGACGGCGTACCATGAACTCGGCGTGTGCCATACGAAAGTGGATGCGTATTCAGAAGCCGTTAAGGCTTTTGAAAGAGCCTTACAACTAAATCCAGATGCCGTTGAGACGCAAAACTTGCTGCGGGTAGCCCAAGCGCGTGCCGAGCGTCAGAAATAGTCTTCTAATTGTTGTTGTAAAGAAACCCACGCACCTCGTTTTTTCGTTCATTGTTGAAGAATCCGGTTACTGGTTTCCGAAACTTCCCGTAGAAAATCTGAACTTATCCATTAACAATCTGTCTAATTTAATAGTTAAATATGTTACTTTACTCTCGTAAGTTAGGCGGTTACCGTCAAGGCTTACGTGCCACAATTTCCCGTATCCCCGTTTGAAAAAATGGTTTCAATAGTCGTGGGACAAAGGGTATTTATGGAATCCCTATGAATTCCAGAGGAGGAAAAAATGCGTCAGGTTATGTTTTTTACGGTATTGATAGCGGTATTCGCCACGGCGACCTTTCTCGCGAACGCTGCGGATATTGAAGATGGACTTTGGATGTATCTGCCGCTAAACGAAGGGGCAGGGCAAAAGGTCGCCGATCACGGACCCAATAGCTTCGATACGGAACTTAGTAAGAGCGCGCCGAAATGGGTTGATGCCAAACATGATACCATCAAAAAAGCGATGGAATTTGATGGCAAGGCAACCTACGTCAAGATTGATATGGCTGGTCAGAAGAAAGACATCGATTCACATTTTAAAGAGAAGCAGGGCATGTCTATCTGTGCCTGGGTGAAACCGCTAAAAGTTGGGACCGATGCCCACGGACAAACCCGTCAGCCGATCGTCATGAAGGGTGCCGGTGGACAGTGGGAGTTCGCGCTCTATATCTACGACAACTTCGGTGCGGGAATGTCGGTTTGGACGTGTCCCGGCGCAGGGGTTTCAGAACCGAGTACAGCTGGTACTGCACCACAAGGTAAATGGATTCACCAATGCGGCACATTTCTGTTGAAGGAAGGCGTACGTGTTTACGTAGATGGGAAAAAAGACCCCGTCGCGGAAGCGGGGGATAACGGCAATGGCCCCTGTGAGGCAGGCAACCGTCCTGTGTTTATCGCACACCGTGAAGATGGACAGTGGCTAAATGCCGTCATTGCTGAAGTCTATATGTGGGATCGGGTAATTGAAAACGATGAAATGAATCTCGCTATGAAAACAATTGGTGGGTTGGCGGTTCAACCGGGAGGTAAATTGTCAACCACCTGGGGCAACATAAAACGGCGTTGACCGTTTTAACTAACAGGGGCGGGCAAAACCCGCCCCTTAACAAGACCCCACCGACGCTGGCGAAGTTTGTAACCTCGCCCAGCAGAGATCTACCTAAGCCATTATCTCTCCAGATTCCGGATTTATTTTGAATCCCCCCGCCATAATGTTATTGTAAGGCTCTTCCGGGGCGCGTCCAACAGGGCGCATCTCTGGTTTGTGATACCCAAATCGAACCGCTTTCCGCCACTGTTCTGTCCGATTGACTTCTGACCAGTGAATGAGACAATAACTGAAGAAAATCACATCGCCTGCCTTCGCTGGGAGTGGAATAGAATCGATAAAATCTGGGTGGAATTTATCGGTCGGCAGATGGGGTGCCGTGCCTTCACCCGTGATGTGTTCCCGCGGTCCCTCCTTATGACTCCCCGGCACCACCCGCAGCGCGCCGCTTTCAAAGGGAGCATCATCGAGATGGACGAGGCAATCCACAAAGTCGAGTCCATCGTGTGGATAGAACGGATAGTCTTGGTGCATCGGGAAAGGGGTGCCTTTTTCCGGCGGTTTCGCGTGTAGCACGGTATGGTGCCACTGGATCGTATCACCGATGAGCGATTGTACTGCACCGGTCAGCCGTTCATGGAAAATCACCCTGCCCCATGTAGCGGAGTAAAAATGCGGGTTGTGCATAAAGACTGCCTTCGTTGTCTGCTGATCCTCTTCTTTGAGGTAGCGCGTCCGCCAAGGTCCGGGCCAGCCGATTGTTTCTTGTCCCCAGTTGTTGATAATCTGCACCATCTCAGATGCCAGTTCTTCTGTTTCCTCTGTTGTGAAGAGTTGCTCTACCTTGAGATAGCCGTTCTCATGGTAAAATTCAACCTGTTCTTGCGTTAGCATGTCAGACTCCTTATTGCGCTTGAATGTGTTCGCGTGCCAAAAACGTGTTGCTTGTTTTAAATTCTACTTTAAAACTGCATATTTTGTCAACGTGCTTTTAGAAGCAATCGGCAATCAGCGGTCAGTCTATGGATTGTCAACGAAAAAAGGAGAAGGTGAATCTAAAACAAATGCTTGCATTAATGCGCGATGTATTATAAGATATTCGTATCTCGTATCAAGGAGAAAAGGAAAAAACAATGAGTCTTTTGGGTATTGATGTGGGGACAACGGGGTGTAAAGTTATCGCCTTTCGCGAGGATGGAACTGTTCTCGCGCAGGCGTATGGTGAGTATCCGTTGACCCACCCGCAACCCGGCTGGTCAGAACTGGACGCGAACGTCGTTTGGGAAAACATAGCGACTGGCATTCAGCAGGTTGCGACACAAACAAAATCAGATCCGATTGAGGCAATCAGTGTTGCCTCGCAAGGTGAAGCGGTGACACCGGTGTCCGCTGACGGGCAGATTTTGGCGAACGCAATTACCACGTTCGACGCACGGACAGCCGGCATCTGTGATGAGTTGCGGCAGCACGTAACACCTTTAGAGGTGATGCAAATCACAGGTATGCCGATAAGCGATATTCATACCTTGGCGAAACTTATCTGGATACAGCGGAATCAACCTGATGTCTATCGGCAGGTTTGGAAATTCCTCGGCTTTGAAGATTTCGTCTATTTCAAACTTGGGGTTTCGCCCGTGGTTGATTATTCCCTCGCTGCACGCACAATGGCGTTTGACATTATTGACAAGTCTTGGTCGGAAAAAATGCTCGGTTTAGCGGATGTGGATGCCACACTCTTTCCGGATGCTGCACCATCGGGCACACCGATCGGTGAAGTGAGTTCGCAGATCGCTAACGAACTCGGTCTACCGCCGGGTGTGGTATGCGTTACAGGTGGACACGATCAACCTTGCGGTGCGTTAGGCGCAGGGATTATACGGAGTGGCGAAGTAATGGACGCGACCGGCACCGTTGAGTGTATCGCCCCTGCCTTCACGGAACCCGTCATCAATCAAGAGATGATAGATGGGAATTTCGCCTGTTATCCACACGTGGTTGATGGGTTGTATGTTACACTCGGTTTTGTGTCCAGTGGCGGTGTTGTGCTGCGATGGTACAGGGACACGTTCGCACAAGCAGAAATTGCACAAGCAGCTGCAGAAGGGCGCGACGTATATGATCTGCTGATGGAGGAATTACCCGATTCACCGGGGACAGCCATGGTGCTGCCACACTTCACCGGTTCGGGAACGCCGTCTCTTGATCTGGAATCGAAGGGGGCAATTGTTGGACTAACGCTTTCGACGACCAAAGGCGAACTCATCAAAGCAATTCTTGAAGGCATCAGTTACGAGATTAAACAGAATCTCACGATGTTACAAGATGCAGGTGTTGTGATAAATGAGGTGCGTGCCATCGGTGGTGGGGCGAAATCTGAAAAATGGTTGCAACTCAAAGCGGATATGTTCGGAAAAAAGGTTATTGCGCTTGATATATCGGAGGGCGTGTGCCTCGGTACTGCGATCCTTTCTGGCACAGCGATAGGCAAATATGATTCTATTGAAACGGCGGTCGAGCAGTTGGTCACGCCACGAGATGTGTACTATCCACGTGAGGAATTCGCACAGCGTTACGATGAAAAGTTGAAAGCTTATGAGCAGATTTATCCGGCACTGCGTTCCCTAAATTACCAGTTGTAGACTTAATTTTTAAAGCCTGTAGGAAAGTCCGCTTATGAAAGCATACGTCGTGGGCATTGACATCGGTGGAACGAAACTTGCCACTGTTGTCGCTGATAGTACCGGACACATCCTCGGCAAGGTGCGTAAACCGACACTTGCAGAAAAGGGACCGGAATACGCGCTTGGCTTGCTGTTCGATATGGTTCGCGAAACTATCAGTCTGGCAGGCGTGGAACAAGCGTCTATTTCAGCAATAGGCGTGAGTTGCGGCGGTCCCTTGGACACAAAAACTGGAATCGTCTATTCGCCTCCAAATCTACCCGGATGGGACGCGCTACCGCTTAAAGCGAAACTTGAATCCGAATTTCAGGTGCCTGTGACGATCGAGAACGACGCGAATGCAAGCGCACTCGCAGAATACAGGTTCGGTGGTGGGCGTGGTTACAATGCAGTCCTCTATATGACGATGAGCACAGGTATCGGAGGCGGTATTGTTCTTGATGGTCAGATTTACCATGGAGCTAACGATAGCGCAGGCGAGGTAGGGCACCAGATACTTCTACCCGACGGACCGCTTTGTGGATGTGGAAAGCGGGGTTGCCTTGAAGCACTCTGCTCCGGTCCTGCGATCGCACGCCGCTCACAAGCTGCAATACGAAAGCAACCCGTAAACAAAAAAGCATCAACAATGTTGTCCCTTACCAACGGGCGTATTGAGAATGTCAAGTCGGAGCATGTCCTTGAGGCGGCGCGCGCAGGTGATACCTTGGCTTTGGAACTTGTCTCTGAAACAGCGTACTACATGGGTTGGGGAATCGCAAATTTGGTAAACGTTTTGAATCCCGACATCGTTTTATTGGGTACGATTGCGATTGCTGCCGGTGATCTTTTGCTTGATCCGATTCGGGAAACGGTTTCAAAATTCGCGATGGCACGCCCCGCAGCAGCAGTTGAAATCAAACCTGCACAGCTGGGTGATACCTTAGGAGACCTCGCTGCAGTTGCATTAGTTGTTTAAAATTAAAAATCTACTGACAACCGACAACTGATAACTGACAACCATACAAAAAGGAAACTAAATGGAAAGAATTCAGCGTTATATTTCGCATCTACAAGATGTTTTAGCGCAACTCACAGTGGCAGATGTACAGCGTTCCATAGATGTTATTATGGAAGCATATTATGCCGAAAAGCAAATTTTTGTAATCGGTAACGGTGGGAGTGCTTCTACAGCATCGCACCTTGCCTGTGATTTGGGAAAAGGCACAAGTGTGTCCGGCAAACCTCGTTTTCGCGTTATCAGTTTAACGGACAACGTTGCAACAATGACTGCATGGTCAAACGATGTATCTTACGAAGATGTCTTCGTTGAGCAACTGAAAAATCTTGTGAACCCAGAAGATGTGGTTATTGGTATCAGTGCAAGCGGCAACTCCGAGAACGTGATTCGTGCGATGCGACACGCGAAAGAGATTGGATGCCAGACGATCGGATGGAGTGGCTTCGGTGGTGGCATCTTGGCAACGATTTGCGATGTGAACGTCGTTGTGGATAGTGACCGCTATGGACCGGTTGAAGATGTCCATCTCATCCTAAATCATGTCCTCCACGCGTGGATCCATGAGGAGTTGACATCAGATTGAATTTAAAATACACCTTGACGTGCGCGATTGTCTTAAGGTATAATTAGAGAAGTTATCAACCGTTTAAATTATTTTCAAAAAACACTTCAGAGTTGGAAAAGGCTGTACTTGCAATCCGAACAGAGGGACAGATAAGGAGTAATTATTATGAGACGCAGAACAGATTTTCTGGTTTACGTGCTCCTTTCTTTAATAGGATGTCTGTTCATAAATGGCGATCTGTCTGCCCAAGACACCGCGCTGGTTTACGTGATTGACATCCGTAACGAGATCGGGAGTGGTCTCAGCACCTACATCAGTGATAGTATTCAAACAGCAGAGGAAGCCGGTGCTGATGCCATCGTTTTTGATGTAGATACACCCGGTGGTAGGGTTGATTCTGCCGTGAATATCATACGCGCCATTCAAGACACACAAATTCCCACAATCGCTTTTGTCAATCGTCAGGCTATATCTGCAGGGGCGATGATCTCTATCGCTTGTAATCAAATTGTGATGACTTCCGGGGGAACGATCGGTGATTCCGCACCTGTTAATATCCAGGGAGATGAAGTCGGTGAAAAAGCGGTTTCCTATATCCAAGGAACGATTCGCGCCACAGCGGAGCGGGAGAATCGGAACCCTGACATTGCCGAAGCGATGGTCGATAAAGAACTCGTCCTCGTTAAGCTCACAGATGGACAGATTATTAAACTTCTGCCCGAAGAATACGCTGCGCGTGAAGAGGAAGGTGAAGAGATGGAAATTCTCTGTGCACAAGGGAAACTTCTCACCTTATCCACCCAACAGGCATTAAATTATGGATTTGCAGATGCACAAGCCGAAACTCTCACAGAATTGTTGACACAATACGAAATTGTTGAGGTCGCTGGAACCAAGTTGCCGCTAACGGAAGACGGCATCGCTCGATGGCAACGGGAGCTTGGGGCTTCAGAGGTCAACCGTCTAAAAATATTAGACAGCGCGCAGACTGTTGAGGTTGAGGCAACACTTGCTGATAAGATTGTTTTCTTTCTCACAAATCCGCTTATCAGTACGCTTCTGCTTTCGTTGGGCACGCTCGGTATCTTTATAGAAATTCGCACGCCGGGTTTTGGTGTCCCCGGATTCCTCGGTTTACTTTGTATAGGGCTTTTCTTTGGTGGACACATGCTGACGAGAATCGGGGCGGAGTGGGCATTTTTGCTTTTCATTCTCGGACTTGGACTGATCGCCTTGGAAGTTTTTGTAATTCCCGGCTTTGGTATTGCCGGCTTTCTTGGTATTACCTTGATGTTGGGGAGCGTCTTCTTTGTCTTTGATAAAGCTTACGAATTCCGTACGGCGGTTATGTGGCTCTCAATTTCCATAATTTTGACTGCTGGAATGACGATTCTCGCCGCTTTTTACCTTCCTGAGACGCGACTTTTTCAGAGACTCGCTTTATCCACAGTGATGGATACGGAGATGGGATACCACTCGTCCAGCCCGGAGGATTTTCAGGGGTATCTTGGACAGTCCGGGGTCGCACTCACACCTTTGCGCCCCTCTGGAACAGCTCGGATCGCTGATAAAAGAGTGGATGTTGTTACGGTCGGTGATTTCATCCCGCAGGATAGTAACGTCAAAGTCGTAGAGGTTGAAGGATCAAAAGTTTTCGTAGAAGCCGTTGAGGATGTTTGATTGTATTGAATTACGCAGCTTCCCACGCTGGTCAGGTTTCACACCTCGCCAGCGGTGCATAATACCTTCCGGTACCGGGGGTGTGTGGTTTGGAGGAACAACTATGATATGGTTTCTGGTTTTCCTGATAGGCTTTGGAATTCTGTTGGTATTTATCGAGTTGTTAATCCTCCCAGGATTTGGGGCGGCGGGTGTGCCGGGCTGCCTCCTTGTACTCATAGGTCTTGGGGTTGCTTGGTGGAAATTTGGTTTCCAAACTGCAATGATTTATGGAGGGATAACACTGGTGACAGTTATCCCGTTGGCAATAATAGGGTTGTCGGTAATGCGTTCAACGCCTGTCGGTAAAACCTTTATTTTAAGTGCAACCCAAGATAAGTCAGAGGGTTTCCATGCGCCGCCGTCGGAATTGATAAGTCTGGTTGGAAAGTCTGGTAAGGCGTTGACACCCCTGCGACCCGCGGGGGCTGCGCTCATCAGTGGACATCGCGTTGATATTGTCACACAAGGCGAGTTTGTTCCCGCAGAAACTGAGATCGAAGTTATTTTTGTGGAAGGCAGTCGTGTCGTCGTCCGTAGTTTACAATAGGAGACAAATAATGATAGATGTATTTACAGGGGGAATTGCCCTTGTTGTCTTAATTGTTATCATAGCGTTCTTTTGGTTCGTCCCCGTTGGTCTTTGGATTGCTGCCATTGCAGCGGGGGTTCCTCTCCGAATTTTTGACCTGATCGGGATGCGTCTCAGGCGCGTAAATCCGAACGTTATTGTGAAGGGTTTAATTAGTGCCCACAAGGCTGGGTTGAAGGCCGTCACTTCCGAATTGGAAGCGCACTATCTTGCCGGTGGTAATGTACTCAATGTTGTCAGCGCACTTATCGCTGCGGATAAAGCGAGAATTGAGTTGAATTTTCAACGCTCTGCTGCTATAGACTTGGCTGGACGGGATGTCTTTGAGGCAGTTCAGGTTAGCGTTAATCCGCGGGTAATTACCACACCAAAAATCAGTGCGCTCGCCTTAGATGGGGTCGAATTGATA
The DNA here is from genome assembly GCA_026702755.1 of Candidatus Poribacteria bacterium. Taxonomy (NCBI): domain Bacteria; phylum Candidatus Poribacteria; species Candidatus Poribacteria bacterium. The sequence continues at coordinate 60,664 of JAPPBX010000112.1, forward strand.
GCCACCGTCCGTATTACGGTGCGTACGAACATCAATCGGCTCGTCGGCGGTGCCGGTGAAGAGACGATCATCGCGCGTGTCGGCGAGGGCATTATCAGCGCAATCGGTGCCTCTGAGACCTATGAAGACGTACTTGAAAATCCGGATATTATTTCAAAAACGGTGCTCGACCGCGGGCTTGATGCTGGAACTGCTTTTGAAATCCTCTCTATTGATATTGCTGATGTCAACGTTGGCAAAAATATCGGAGCGGAACTCCAAGCGGAGCAAGCCGAGGCGGATTTGGTTGTCGCGCAAGCAAAGGCGGAGGAACGCCGGGCTATGGCAGTCGCTCGGAAGCAGGAGATGACTGCAGGCGTGCAGGAGATGCGTGCGAAAGTCGTTGAAGCAGAAGCACAAGTCCCTCGTTCCTTGGCGGGTGCATTCCGTGAAGGCAACTTAGACACTTCAACAGAACAGTAACCGAACTTAATAATATAGGCGTGGTCGGATGATCGCGCTGTATTGGAGAATTGTAAATATGACAACAACAATGGTCGCAATTATTGCTGTCGCGCTTATCTTGTTCCTAATCGTTATTAGCTGGCTCGTTCCAATTGGTTTGTGGATTACTGCTATCGCAGCAGGTGTGAAGGTCGGGATTTTTGATCTCGTTGCGATGCGTTTGCGGCGTGTCCCACCCGCTGGGATTGTGGAACCGCAGATTAACGCAACAAAAGCAGGCTTAAATCTATCACTTGACGATTTGGAAGCGCATTTTCTTGCCGGTGGGCGCGTTTCAAGCGTCGTGGCGGCGCTGATCGCCGCGGATAAAGCCAACATTGATCTCGGTTTCGCGCAAGCGGCAGCAATCGACCTTGCCGGGCGTGATGTCTTGCAAGCCGTTCAGGTGAGCGTTACGCCTGAGATTATTGATATTCCAAGTAGAGAAGACCCTAACAACGGCATCACTGCTGTTGCCCGTGATGGCATCCAGTTAATTGTGAAAGCACGTGTTACGGTGAGAGCCGATATTGACCGACTCGTTGGAGGGGCTACCGAAGATACTATCCGTGCCAGAGTCGGCGAGGGAATTATTACAACGATCGGTTCATCGGGAAGCCACAAGCAGGTTTTGGAAAACCCTGTTGGTATTTCAGAGACAGTCCTTGATAGAGGGTTGGCCGCTGGGACTGCCTTTGAGATTCTGTCTATTGACATCGCCGATATAAATGTCGGCGAGAATGTCGGTGCAAAATTACAAACCGACCAAGCGCAAGCTGAACTCAAGATAGCACGTGCAAAAGCGGAAGAACGCCGCGCACGCGCCGAAGCGGAAGAGGAAGAGAACAAAGCACTCGTCGAAGAGATGACAGTCAAACTGATTGAGGCTGAAGCAGAGGTACCGCTTGCAATCTCGGACACCTTTGATACGCAGAGGATGAGTGTGATGACGTATTACGAACTCCGTAATATCCTCGCGGACACGGAGATGCGTCAGTCGATCGCTTCACCCGGTGGTACACAGGAAATGGACACAACCCGTTCAGCGCACTCTCTCGGACTTTCATAGTAGGAAGGTTATCAGTTATTAGTGGTCAGAGGATCAGTTTTCGGTTTTCAGTTTTCAGAGGAATAATTGTTAGTTGTCGGTAGTCAGTAACAAGAGTGTTCCGTTAAAGGATACCCTCTTAACTGATGACTGATGACTCTAAAAGAGAGGTGCTGTGGCTGCCACAAGAGACCTCTTAACTGATAACTGACCACTGATGACTGATGACTATTAACTGATAACCAACGAAGGAGAAAATGATGGAAAGTATCATCCAGCTGCTGGCACCGCTGATTATCGTGATTCTAATATCACTCGTGAGTAACTCGCGTCGGCGGAAAGCACAACAACGGAATATGGAAAGACAGCAACAACCAAATATTGAAAGGCAGACGGATGAGAATGCGATGCCGGAAAGTGATGATGCGCTGCCTCCTTTCATGGAAGACTTTCCGTTTGTGACGGAATTAGAGCAGCAGGTTTCACAGCAGGACGAAGAGACCATGCCAGTTGCTGCCGTAGAATCAACACCTCCCGAATCGGAGGAACCGGATCCGGTTGTTGAAACACCACAACCCCAACTACCTCCAGTGCCTGTAGATTCTCCAACCGGAAGGCGACCTATCCCTGGCACGTCATTACTGCAGTTGTCACCGCAAACATTTCGGCAAGGCATCATTCTCTCAGAGATCCTTGGTCGTCCCAAAGGACGTACCCGTCGGCGGTCAGTCGTCAGCCGTCAGTGAAAATTAGCCATCAGCCTTCAGCGGTCAGCAAGAGGACGCTGGTTTATCAGAAAGAAACCTCTTTACTGAAAGCCGATAGTTATTCCTAATGAAATGGAGAGGTTTTTGCTTGGGTATTTCTTCAGATATACGCAAAAGCATGTCAGGGACCAACACCCACCTCATCGAACCGCAAGGAACAATTAAAATATTTCACAAAATTTCTGTTATCCTGCTGGTTTTTCTGGTGTTTGTCGGTTGTTCCCAACGTCGGGAATTGGCGGAGCAGCAGGCACCTTTTCACTTTCCCCCTTACACTCGTCATCTTAAGGATTTCAAAATTTGTCTGGATCCGGGACATGGCGGACAGGGACATGTTCCGAATTATAAACGCGGACCAACAGGCGTTCGCGAGGCGGAAGTGAATCTACGAGTCGCCCTTTATCTACGCGAACTGTTACAAGAGATCGGGGCAAATGTCATTATGACGCGTGTTGATGATTCTTATGTGAGTCTGGCAATGCGAAGCCAGATTGCCAACGAGAGCGGTGCCGATTTTTTTATCTCGCTTCACCATAACGGAATTGATAATCCGAAAACGAACTATACTTCTACGTGGTATCACGGCGACGCGGACGATTCGCGCCAGAGTCTTGATCTTGCACGGTATATTCAGCTGGGTGTCTCGGACGCGCTGGAGCTGCCCACCTCTCCAGCAGCGGGACTTTATTCAGATAAGTTAATAACTGCCTCTGGTTTCGGGGTTTTGCGAATGACCGAATGTCCAGCAGTTTTGTGTGAGGCATCTTTTCTCTCGAACCCAGAGGAGGAAGCGAGACTGCAGGAGGACGACTACCTCAGAAAGGAGGCGTACGGTTATTTTCTCGGTATTGCCCGTTATGTGGAAGGCGGGTTTCCGAGAGGTGTACTGGTAGAACCGCAACACGCCTCCGTCATTCAGACGAAAACACCGCTTCTCCAGATTCAAGTTAAGGATGGACTCCATGAACGGGGCGCGTGGATGCTCAAACGCCAACAGATATTCACCGACTCCATCCGCGTCAAAATTGATGGTGTGAGTGTCCCATATCACTATGATCGCGATACAGATCTGATTACTGTCGCCATTGAAAATCCGTTATCAAACGGGAAACATTTTGTCGAAACTGAGTTGGTGAACTATTACGGTAATCACAGTCTCCCTTCGCCACAATGGTTTAAGGTGGCACCGCCTGCAGTAATGTTGGATCTCGACGCGTGGGTAGATACGCTCCCTGCGGACGGGAAAAGTTACGTTGGTATCTCTGTAACCGCACGCGACGCTGAGGGAATGCCTATCGCTGATGGTGAACCGATTCACGCTGAAACCTCAAACGGCACACTCGCTGCGACCCGTCAACTCTCAAAAGGTGGCACATCGTACTTCTATCTATATGCTCCTGAGATACCCGGCACGGCAACAGTGAAAGCCTCTTATGGGGAGACAAGCGGATCGCTTACAATTCACTTTTCAGACATTGACCATGCGATTGTTCAAGGACAAGTTTCTGACGCAAACTCTGGGAGACCCCTTGAGAATGTACAATTACATGTGCCTCCACATTTGACCACATCCACAGATGCTGAGGGACATTTTTTCATCATGACCGGTAGCGATCTGGAAAATCTGGGTGAGAAAGTGCTTCACATTTCTAAGTCGGGTTACTATCCCGACAAACGTGAGATTTATATCAAGACGAATCGGTCAATGGTTGTCCGTTCTGAACTTCATCCGATTGCAGACGGTGCGTTTGCTTCGACTGTCATCGTTCTTGACTCACAAAGTGATACGCCTACCACTGAAAAACTGATTGAAACGTTAGAGGAACTACTGAAACTCGCTGGGGCGAAGGTCTATAATATCCATAGCCCCGGACGAAGAATCTCTGTAGAGGAGCGAATAAAAACAGTTAACGCTATCGCGGATAGCGGATATTATTTACAGATTAATCATGGGCAGTGGACGAAGGGACAACCTGCATTGGTTGCAGCGCACTACCGAGGCAATCAAGGGACAGAAACATTTCTAAAAGAAATATTGAAACAATTCAACAACACACTCTTTGAAACACCTATTGTCACCGTCCAAGATAGAACAACGCCTGAAATCCAGCAGACGAACAAAATGGCGATGACGCTCGAAATCAGATCTTTGAATCATCCAAACGCTTCTGCTGTACAGGAGGCTTATGCAATCTTCTTCGGCGCGTGGACTCTCCTGAAAGGCGATGGAGAAATTGATGCCGAAAAACAGAAGCGTTTTATGGCATACCGAAAAGAAAAGCAAGCATATTCCCCTTATTAGACAGAAGTACGTAGCTTGGAACGAAGTGGAAAGCGGATCCACGGAAAGGCATGTCAAAAGAGCAATCTACCTGAACGAACCGCAAGGAAAATTAGGAAAATGGACGTTAAAATCACAGAATTGCACCTCAAGGACCCCTTCAAGATCGCCCGCCGTGCGACAGACGCATCCCGACAGGTCGTCTCGGTAGAGATTGACGGTGGCATCGGTGAAACGGCACCCGCGCGATTTTATGGTGAAACCGCTGAGACAGTCAGTGTAGCATTGGAAATCCTTGCGCCCGCGATTTCTGGCGATCTGGATGCAATCCATGATGTGATGGAGACTCTTGAAACAACACTCGGCGGCAATTACGCAGCGAAATCCGCCATTGATATGGCACTCCACGATCGACTCGGTAAAAAGTTGGGTGTTCCGCTCTATCAACTTTGGGGACTCAATCGTCATAGAACCCCTTGTACATCTTTTACCATTGGACTTGATGAACCTGAAATGATGGCGGAGAAAACGAGACGCGCTGAGATGTATTCGATCCTGAAAGTTAAACTCGGCACACCTCGCGATATTGAGACAATTCAGAAACTTCGCGATGTGACAGATAAACCTATTTACGTCGATGCAAATACGGCGTGGTCACCGAAAGAAGCGGTTGGTAAGATCAGAGAACTTGCTCAATATGGTGTGGAATTGATTGAACAACCGACGAAACCTAATGATCTGGCAGGACTCAAGTTTGTCCGCGAACATTCAGAATTACCGATTATTGCCGATGAGAGCGTCAAACGCGCAAGCGATATACCGACTCTCGCTGAATGTGTTGACGGTATCAATATCAAACTCGTCAAGTGTGGTGGATTGCTTGAAGCGCGCCGGATGATAAGTGTCGCTCGTACACACGGCTTATCTGTTATGTTGGGGTGTATGATAGAGAGTTCGCTCGGTATCACCGCAGCTGCACACCTGACACCACTCGTAGACTATGCCGATCTGGATGGTCATCTGCTTATTGCCAACGATCCATACACCGGTGTAACTCTTGATGAAGGTAAATTGATACTACCAAAACGCCCCGGTATCGGGGTTGTATGAAATGTTTTCATTCAAACCTTTATATACATAACTACTAACCAAATGGAGAAATTTTAAAATGACAAAACAGAACCGTAATGTCCTTATCACCGGCGGCACCGGTATATTAGGAAGTGCCGGCACCAAAGCCTATATCGCCCAAGGCGATAACGTTGCTGTCACGTATCTGTTTGAGAACGAAGTTGAGAATTTCAAAAAGCTCAATCCAGACCTTTTTGAAGATGTCACCTTCCTATTTGCGAACGTTACCGAGGAAACCGAAGTTCAGAAAACCGTTCAGGAATTCATATCCCAATTTGGTTCGTTGGATGTCCTGGTGAACATTGTTGGAGGGTTTGTCGGTGGGATCCCAACTGCGGAGCTTGAAGAGGATAGATGGGATTTCATGATGAACCTCAACCTTAAGTCGGTTTTCCTCTGCTGTAAGACGGCAATTCCGCACATGACCGCGCAGGGTTACGGGAAGATCATTAACGTCTCTGCGCGCGCTGGCTTAAAAGGAGAGGCGGGATTGAGTGCTTACTGTGTCTCTAAAGGTGGTGTACGTACTTTAACCGAGTCATTGGCTGCAGAGGTGATGGATTCGGGAGTGAACGTCAACGCCATTATGCCGAGCGTTATGGATACACCTGCTAACCGAGAATCTATGCCGGACGAGGACCATGACCGATGGGTAGCCCCTGCCGATGTAGCGAAGGTGATATGCTTCCTCACTTCCGACGATGCAACTATCATCAACGGCGCTGCTATCCCTGTTTACGGCAGAGCCTAATTTACTGACCTCTTGCACGGGCGGGCATTGTCGTCCGCCCACTTTCCTTAAAGCGCAATTCACTCTTATCCAACCTACGCAACCCTATCTATTTATCCCTCGCCATCCTGTCCCATTTTGTGCAGGGCACGAATCGATTTGCACGATTTTGTGCAGTTTATCTCCGTCCTTCCTCCAAATTCGCCTATATCGGTCGTCTCAGAGAATGGCACGCAAATTGCTTATGTCCTATACAAGACTCGTAGAGTATGGTGAAACTTTCATATCACTAAGAACTTTTTGGAGGTATAAGAAATGCGTATCAAAAGACTTTCAGGTGCACTCGTGGTCTCAGTCGTGTGTCACATCGTTGTTGTTATTATTACCGGTTTCCATTTGGTAGCACAAGACCGTCAGTTCAAAGAACTTCTTGGGGCAGAATTTATTTTATTTTCAGAAGCACCGAAACCGAAAGTGCGTAAACCGGTTATCGAATCTGTGATTAAATCAACTGCTCCGTTGCAGAACCCAAATGCTCCAAACACACCAACCGCTAATGGCATTATGTTTGAAAGACCACCTGGGTTAGCAATGGTTCAACAGGTCGGTGCAGCACGAGACCAAACTGTTGAAAACAGGAGACTCAGTGGTGTTAAAGTACCGAAACAACATCCTCAGATATTAATGCCTCCAAACGGCACTGTCTATGATGATGTCTTCTTTAAAGGTGCCGGCACCAATCCGTTCATTGATACAGAAGATGACGCGTTTTCGACGTTTGGCATGGATGTAGATACCGCTTCATATTCCGTCATGCGGCGTTACCTCCGAGACGGTTACCTCCCACCCCCAGAAGCGGTCCGCGTTGAAGAATTCGTCAACGCCTTCGATTACAATTACACACCGCCGGCAGACGAGGCATTCGCTGTTCATCTTGAGGGCGCGCCTTCAAAGTTTGGCGAAGGGAAGCGGCTTCAATTGCTGCGAATCGGCATCCAAGGGCGCGTTATTTCTGACACTGACCGAAAGGATGCGATACTTACCTTCGTGATTGATGTCTCTGGTTCAATGTCTCGGGAAAATCGATTAGAATTGGTAAAAAAAGCATTGACACTTCTGCTTGAACAGCTCCGTCCCAATGACAAAGTGGGCATTGTCGTTTACGGCTCCAATGCTCGGGTGGTGCTACCTCATACCGGCATTGTGAATCGAGAACACATCTTAACCGCAATCCGTGCGCTTGCTCCAGAAGGGGCAACGAACGCAGAGGCAGGACTCCGAATGGGATATAAACTTGCCCTCCAGAATTCAAAACCAGATTGCATTAACCGCGTGATTCTGTGTTCAGATGGTGTAGCGAATGTCGGACAAACCGGTTCCGATGCGATTCTCAAAGAAATTCGCACTTACGTTAAAGAAGGCGTAACGCTGACAACAGTCGGTTTCGGCATGGGGAATTACAACGATATTCTTATGGAACAACTTGCCAACAAGGGAAATGGTAGTTATGCCTATGTTGATACACTGAACGAGGCGAAACGTGTTTTTGTGGAGAATCTGACTGGCACGCTACAAGTCATTGCGAAAGACGCTAAAATCCAAGTTGAGTTCAACCCGGAAACCGTCAGTCGATTTCGGCTGCTGGGGTATGAAAACCGACGGCTCGCGCATGAAGATTTTCGCAATGACACTGTAGACGCTGGCGAGGTCGGTGCAGGACATAGTGTCACCGCGCTCTATGAAATTAAGATTCACGAAGATGCTAACGGCAAACTCGCGACGGTCTCCATTCGGCATGAAAACCCGGACACAGGGAATGTAACAGAGGTAAACAGGTCAATCTCTACGGATGGGTTGAAGGGTTCATTTGAAGAGGCAACCCCTGCATTCCAACTGGTTGCTTCTGTTGCTGAGTTCGCCGAAATCTTGCGAGGCAGCTTCTGGGCACAAGATGGGAATTTAGAAAGTGTGCGCGAGACGCTTGAAGGGGTCTTACCGCATATCCATGCGAAAACTCGGGAACACAGCGAGAGGAACGAAGAGTTACTGAGTCTTGTACGTAAAGCGCAACGCTTTAAAGAGCAAAAAGCACTATAGCATTTTTCGACAGAGCCACTCAGTTGTTTTTATTAACGAAACGGTTTTTTCAGTTGCGTCTGCATAAGTCGCTCCAAGATTTGCAGGCGTAACACCGTTTCAACATCCGCCACTTCAGGTATACCGGCGAGATTCTGTGTTTCATCCGGGTCGTTCTGCACATCAAACAAGAGATAGACTTCACCCTCGGCGTTGAGAGCAGCCTTCCACTCCTGATTTAGGAGCATAATCTCACCCTCTATCTCTGAAATTGCAAATTCACGATGTGTCGTTTCCGGTTGCGTGAGAACTGGACACAACGATTTTCCGAATTGACTGTGCTCTAATTCGCCTCCCACCAATTCAACGAGCGTTGGACCGATATCGATCCATTCTACCGGACTCTCGCAGATACTTCCGGCGTTTGTGCTGTCAGGGGTTCGCACGAGCAACGGGATTCGGACTGCGCCGTTCAGAAAATTGCTTTTATAGATGAGTCCGTAATCACCGTTCATTTCACCGTGGTCGGAGGTGTGGACAATGATTGTGTTTCCAAGTTCGCCGCGTGCCTCAATTGTGTCAAGAATCTCGCCAATCTGTGTGTCAATGAGCGTGACGTTGCCTGCGTAATTCGCGCGGAGTCTCCCGATCTCACCGGGTTCAAACGTTGGATTCACCCGCTGCATCAGTCGATCTAAATGTCCACGTGGACGCTCTCCGGCAGGTGGACGCGATATGGCTGGCGGCATATTCTCTGGGTCATACATGCTGGCATACGGTTCGGGGGTATCCCACGGCTCATGTGGTCCACCGAAACTGACCCAACAGCACCAAGGTTCCTCTCGATCATAGTTCTGGAGGTATTGCTTTGCCTGCTGTCCGACATAGACATCGGCGTAATTTTCAAATCCCAACGTTGACGGACGGACAAGATGCGGTTTCGTGCTGAACCTTTCGCGATAATCGGCGCGATAGGCATCCCAAAGTCCTTTCGCCTCCCATTCCGCCGTCATGTGTGACAACACATTCGCACTTGCCCTCGGTCCACCGATTTCGTTCACATCGTCTAATCCATAAGCGTTCATCAATCCTTCGCGTTCACGTAAGTCCCCGTTATGTGGGTGGAGATGCGTCTTACCGAAAAGGCTCGTCCGATAGCCAGCCTCGCGCACAGCTTGCATCCATGTGGACGTTTCAGGAGGCATCTGATGGTTCATGTTGTTCCAGACATGGGTGTTGTGGGGATACAAACCTGTTGCCAAACTGAGCCGCGTTGGGATACAGACCGGAGATGTTGTGACGCAGTTGGTGAATCGGACACCTTCACTTGCGATACGATCCAGATGTGGTGTCTGCACCCAACCACCGCTGCAGCCCATCGCATCCCACCGCTGCTGATCCGTCATCAGGAAAAGAATGTTTGGGGTACTCATCACTATCCTCGTTCAATTCCGGCTTCCGTGAAGGCGTTTGACAGTGTTTGATATGAGAGTGTGGCAGCAGCGAGCGGATCATAGTTTTCTCGTGCCTGCACCATAAAGCTCACTTCGGCAGTGATGAATCCGTCATAGCCGTGTGCTTGCATCCGTTTGAGGTAGTCAACATAATCGAAAGGGCCTTCGCCGGGGATGAGGAATTCGTGGTCAGGTGCAGTGCCGCGCTGGTCCTTAACGTGTGTATGTGCTGATACCGCTGCTAACGCCGCCACCGTTTCTTCCGTCGGCATACCCACAATATCAAAATGGCTGATGTCGAAGTTGACTTTGAGATACGGTGAATTGACGATTTCCAAGAGTTCAAGCACTTTTGCAGGTGTGTCGATGATTGCACCGATATGCGGTTCCATGGCAATAGTAACACCGCGTGATGCCCCGTAATCGACGAGTTCACCGACCCGTTCTGCAAGGAAATCTTTCTTGGTTTCCCATTCTTCCGGTTTTCCGCCTGGAGTCGTATTGACCGCGGGCGGTTCATCACCTTGTGCAAGTTCGACGGCGAGATCAACACCACCTTTTAATCGCCACATGTTTTTGGCGTGTGCGTCCGGATCTATTTCCAATAGACTGGAGTGTGCCGCGATTGCCGGTAGTGCTAAGTCGTGCTGCTCCAATAGAGATGCTATCCGTTTCCGTTCTGCAGCGTCAAGCGTGCTGAGTTCGGTCGTGAAGCGTGGAATGATGGTGAGTTCAACGCCATCGTATCCAAGTTCCGCGAGATGGGAGATGGCAGTGTCTATAGGAACGGTGGGCATCCCCCATGTGCTATATCCGAGTTTCATCTTTTTAATTTTCCTTGCGGTTAAATGATGTGGATTTGAACTTTAGCATCCTTTTTTTAAGTTCGCCCTCTACTACGTTACGGGCTACAGATTTTGTAGTACTATGAAAAAGATTTCACGATGGTTTTTAGCGAAGCTCACGTCCAACTCTAAGAGGAACGTCTGATCCACCAAAAATCTGTGAAAAATGAAATTATGCCTTAAATGGCATAATTTGTCTTTGCTTTATACTTGGAGCACAAGGCATAAATCTAATAGTTAAAAGATGTCAAAAAATTGCGCTGAGCCAAGTGTTTAGCAAGAAGTCAACACGTTGAATGAGGAGCGCAACACGACCCATAACGGTGTTCCCGAATGCAGCACCGAACCCGATCATGAGAAAGGCGATACCGACCTTTGAAAGCCATTTGACAGGACCTCGGTGTTCAACAGAGAAGAAGAAATAGGTGAGTGTACAAACAACCCCAGCAAGCATGAGTCCTGCCTCAAGAATGCCCCAGCCAGTGACGGTCCCAGCATGGATGCCCCCAAAAGGTTCAACCGTTCCGCGTGTCTGCGCGAAAATAAATGTCTGTAACATCAGTGGAATGGAGATTCCTGATCCAAACCCGACAAGAACAGCACTCGGATAGCGAATCAGCCATGTGTGCCGCGGAGACAAACCACCAAAGAACAAAAGCCCCAGTGCTATTGGAATCAATTTTATCAATCCTATCCAGCCGGCTTCTCGAGGGATTCCTGGCCAGAAAGGTTTAACCGCCGCCCAAAATGGCTCCCAAGCAAATGGGATAAAGCCTTGGTGAATGTAAATAACGATGTAGTATCCAACTGATATTCCTATAAAAAGATATTCAGCAAACCGATAGAATGGATTATCTCGATAAAGGAAACTGTAAATGGACAACGTCAAAAACGCCGCGAGCCAGATGCCAAAAATTTCCATAAATTTACTCCTCTTGCCGGTTCCGAATGAAGAATGTGATATTACCAAGAATGACTAAACCGACAATCAATAGATGCACAAACGATTCAATATTAATCCACTGCATTCCTTTTGCCGGAGCATCTATGAGGCGTTCATACTCAGCAGCTCCCGCAATACCTGCTATTAAGCCTACCAATTGTCCGGTTTGCAGGAACGGATACATCTGCGCTATAATAACCCCGGTGACACCTGCAGCGACTTGTAAATTGTATTGTGTGTTCGCATAATTGATCCATTGCTCTGTGGTGCTGCCAGAAGCGAAGTCCACCAGAAGAGAGATTTGGTCGTAGTTTGTGATGTTTTCCATTATCGGAATTTCAGCAAGTGCTGTTCCGTTGTAGTCACTTTCAAAAACATCGGCGATATTGGTTCCCATTCCAAGCATAACCAGTACACCTCCGGGTCGGTAGCCCAGGAAAACATAATCTTCGCCAGCCGTGGCTCCGCTCTCTTGGGCAATTTCTTCCATCAGTGTATTTGCTAAGGTGGGCCCATCGGGAGCTAATGTGACACCAATAACACGGACACCTTTATCAAAGCACTGTTTGAGGACGGCCCTCCCCATCGGATGGAGTTCCGGTAGACCTGCAGGCCCATAATCAAATGCAATCATGATGGTTGAATCTGCTTCTAAATTATCAATATAATCGTAGAGCTGCTGTGTGGGTTCAGAGACCGAAATGGGTAAATTCACCTGTAGTTTCGTCGGGATGATAACTGCAAGGGCAACGAGAATAAAGACCACTCGCCTGTCCATGTTCATCAATTTATCAAGCATCTGTTAATCTCCTCCCCCTAAGTACGAGCGTTCAATTCCGAGTATAATTCGGATGGATTGCGAAATTACACCTAAACTCACTCCGAGTATAATTCCCCGCCTTGCTGAAAGGTTCGGGTTATTTAAGATCCACTGTTTCATACTTGATGTCTCACTCCAAATTAAGTCTCCAACTGGGACATTCCCCAGCATGACAATAATCGCAGTGACAAGGAGTAGGGTCGCCTCAAATGAGCGAGCACGAAATGCTCGATATGCCGCCGATGCAATAAAGAAGGCTAAGAGTGAAAACATAGTGGCCTCCATCGGCACTTGAACGTTGTTGAATAACCATTCAAACACAGAATGCTGCGGTCCAAAGGGTACCCCTATGACAACCATTATGATAATGCCGACGAAAACAATAAAACTGTATCGCCAATACTCTGTACGCCGACGAATACGTGTCACATGCGCGCGGATAAGTGTCACTGTCGCCAAGACCAATGCGAAAGGCGTAATAATGAGTACCCAACTATTCACCTCTTCGTAAAAGAATTGAGAATAGGGGTGTGGACTAAATCGGGTCAGAATTGTCGCAACGCCAAAAAGAAAACAGAGCACTAAAGGTACTTGTCTTTTCATAAATCCCCCTAATTCACCTTTTGTAAGAGCGTTGTTATCCAATTGACACCGGACAACTCAAGAATCACGCCCAGAATCATAGTTATGAAAATGAGTACCTTTCCCCAATCTTGTCCTCTGAGACTCCCAAGTAACATCGGTTCTCTGGACAGATAAGCACTCGCTGCGTACAATTCTTCACCAATTAAAGTATAGTCGCATGCAGCGATAAAGAACGGAAGTTGGTGCTCAGAGTCTGTTCCTGCAATCTGAATGGCACCAATAGAATTGCCTGTTTCCGCGAGAATAAGCGATTCAGCGAAAAATTGACCTTGTAAAAATATCGCCGCGGGTTTTTCACGAAGCATAATACCATCCACACCAGCAGCGTAGGCGAATTGGCTTTCACTGACAAAGAAAACGTTTTCCTCGTTATAGACATCCGGACGACCTTCATCAAGATATGCTGTTCGCACGACCTCACGCACGACATTCATAACAATTGGATCCCGGCAAGGCACACGCAATGGTGTTTCATAATCGGCAGTTCGCCGTGCCACTTGCCCCAGAATTGTCATACTCGCAATAGTAGGGACATCATCTACGCGACCTAACCCTAAGGTATAGAGAATAGAGCGTCCCATCTCCGTGGCTCTACCGATGGCTTCATCTACAGCCTCAAGTCCAGGGATGCGCCGAACGAAGATATCTTTACCACTCCGCGCATAATAGATATTCCAAAGAATAACGGCACCAAAAAGAAGCATGGCGATAAACAGCGGGATTTTGCCGGTATGAAACCATTCCCCTGTTCCTTTGACGGGGACGGTTTGTTCGGAATCCACTGTTGCCTCTGTCTCGCTAACGGCGCGCACAATGTAGGCGTAGGCGTTCCCTTTTTCAATAGAGGAATCGACATAAGTCGCTGTTCCGGCAGGCAGTAGTTCACCGATTTCTTCAAGATCGCCGTCTGCTATCCGCCGCAGGATTTGATATCCTGTGATACCGCTATCTTCGGGGGCTGTGTCCCACTTGATAGTGATGCTGGAGCCATCGTCGTTGGGTGTATCCACTGCCGTGACGTTTGCCGGTGGGCTGAGTCCTTGGCTAAACGCAGTGCCAATGCTTAGGCACAGCACCAAGCAGACGACTGTCCATTGAGTTGTTTTTATCATAAATGTTATGTTCCTCGTGTAATGGTCATCGGTTATCAGTTTTCAGTGACAAGAGGTGCTGTGGCTGCCACAAGAGACCTCTTAACTGATAACTGAAGACTGACCACTGATAACTATTAAAAACATTGCGAGATAACTTCTAAAACATGCCGATCGTCTACATCGTCGCGGATAACGACTTCTCCGATACGCGTCGGCAGGATGAGGCGGAGTTTACCGCCTAACGTCTTTTTGTCCAAATACATCGCGTCACATAACGCTTCTGGGGTGAGATCGGGTGGGAAGGCAATCGGCAGTTTCGCACGCTTTAGGAGTGTCTGTTGCCGTTGAAAATCGGTTTCGGAGAACATTCCCAAATTTACTGCTAACTGTGCGGCGCAGTTCATCCCGATAGAAACCGCTTCACCGTGTCGATACCTATTGTAATGTGTCAATGCTTCAAGCGCGTGTCCGAAGGTATGCCCATAGTTGAGGACCATCCGCAATCCACTCTCTTTTTCGTCTTTAGCAACGATTTCTGCTTTGTTAATACACGCTTGCGAAATTATCTCAGTGAGTGCTGTGTTGTCTAAATTTAAGATAGCGTCAAGGTTTTCTTCAACCGTCTCAAACAGCGGTTCATCGCGGATAACGCCCATCTTGATAACTTCAATAAGTCCTGATCGGATGTCGCGTTGCGGTAGCGTTTTGAGCGTGTCTACGTCGATGAGTACCAGTTTCGGTTGATGGAATGCGCCGATGAGGTTCTTGCCCTTCGGATGGTTAATCGCTGTTTTACCCCCAACGCTTGCGTCAACCTGTGCCTGTAACGTCGTTGGAATCTGGACGTAAGGGATACCGCGCATATACACAGCTGCGGCGAATCCAGCCAAGTCACCGATAACACCACCACCGAGCGCGATAAGCGTTGAACCGCGATCGAGTTGATGCGCGACTAAGCTATCCTGTATGTGGGAGAATTGGGTCAATGATTTGTTCTCTTCGCCAGCGGGAACTGCAATTGTACTTACATCAAGACCAGCATCTTCAAGACTCTTCAGGACAACAGGCATATAGCGCGCTTTAAGGAATGTGTCCGAAACGATGAGCACCTTATTCGATTTTGTATGCGGTGTAAGGAGTTCGCCAACTCGGTTGAGGAGTCCTATCCCAACGACAAGGGGATAACTATTATCTCCGAGTTCCACGTGTAAGGTTTTCGTCATTTTGGATTCCTGGTGCTTCTTACAAACATCCGTTTGATGTGCAAGATGATTTCACCGAATGAGCGTCCTGTCGTTCTCACCATATAATCGGCTTCTTCATAATAAGGCCGTCGTTCTGCTAACATTGACTGGATCTGCGCGAGCGGATCGGGTGTTTGGAGCAACGGTCGATGTGTCTGGTGTCCAACCCTCCGATAGATTTCTTCAGGGGTTGCTGTTAGACAAAAAACAACACCGTTCTGCTTCAGTGCTATCATGTTGGCTTCTTTTAAGACAACACCGCCTCCTGTAGAGATAACGGAGTTATGCCGTTTGGAAACTTTAAGAACGGCTTCGCTTTCAAGTTCTCGAAAAGCGGTTTCCCCGTCCTCCTCGAAGATATTGCTGATACGTCGCCCGCTATCTCGCTCGATAATGTCGTCTGTGTCCACATAACGCATCCTGAGTTGTGTCGCGAGCCGTCTACCGACAGAGGTTTTTCCGGTTCCCATAAAACCGACGAGCACGATATTGGGGCTTTTTTTGACCGGTTGTTTCACCTGATTTCCGCCTTTTAATAGTTTTCGGTTACCAGTCGTCGGTTTGCCTCGCAGTGAGAGTTAAAGAGCAGTTTGTAACAAATTAGCCCTTCTTAGCATATTCCAACATAGGATCGATTGCTAGAGGAAACTTCTTAACTGAAAACTGACGACTGACGACTGAAAACTATTCTTCTGATAACCGACAACTGATGACTGACAGCTATTATAGCATTTTGGAAAAATATTGTAAAGATTTTGCACCAATTTTTGAGGTGTGATATAATTGCGAAAGTTTGGATATTTTGTAAATCTGGATTCGCGACATAGATAAAAGCGTGCAGCCTGAAACGAAGTGGAAGGGTTTTTGTGTCAGAAACACCTAAGTAAAATGGTGCTTCTTCGGATTTCCTATGCCAGCGACATCTACAGATAAAACAGTAACGAAACCGTAGCCCGAAACGAAGTGGAGGGGTTTTGCTTGGGTGTTTCTTCAGATCCTGAGCGAAGAGCACCAAAGTACAGACCACGTCGTTTAACCGCAAGGAAAATTAAAAAAATGGCACGACAACTTAGAATGGTACGTCCCAATTTGGAAGATTTACCAGAGTTAGAACTTCCGGCAGGCTACGGCATGCGAACCTATCAAGAAGGTGACGAGGTGCACTGGGCAAATATCATTAGCGACTCGTTCGGTGGCAGAGAACGCACCGCGCAGGATACGAGGAATGAGATTACTGGTAGAGATGTATTTCTCCCTGATGGACTCTACTTCACAACACATCAAGATGTTCCTGTTGGGACTGCCTGTGCGTGGCGGGAATCTGTAGATGAAAAGGATGTCGGATATGTGCACATGGTAGGTGTTGTCGCTGAACACACCGGACATAAACTCGGAAAATGGGTTTCGCTCGCTGTTCTCACCTACTTCCGCGACAACGGGTTCATAAGTGCAATGCTGGATACCGACGATTTTCGTGTTCCTGCTGTAAAGACCTATCTGAATCTGGGATTTATACCTGTTTACGTTGAAGACGAACAACCCGAACGATGGCGGAAGATTTTTGAGAAACTGGGATTGCCCTCTATGTCAGCAGAAATTGCAAACGTTAGAGAAACACTTCCCGAGGAACTGTGGACGAAAGTTTCACGTTAATATATGGTGGAAGATCAACTCAGAATGGCTCGGTATGATTTGGAGAATCTACCGAAGTTTCGGTGTCCTGACAACTATCATATCCGAACTTATCAGCGCGGAGACGAAGTCTATTGGGCACGAATAATGGACAGAACCTTTGTAGACCAAGGCAGAACCTCTGAAGATACTTATGCTAACGTTATCAACCAACCCAATTTTGATCCAGATGGATTCTGCTTCGCCATCCACAGAGATGTTCCTATCGGCACGGCGTGTGCTTGGAATAGGTGTCATCGTGGCAAACCGATCGGCTACATTGATATGCTCGCTGTGCTCCCAGAACATACTGGACATAAACTTGGAAAATGGCTGACGGTGTTTCTCCTGCACTATTTTAAAACGCGGTATGTGGCGTATGTCATGTTAGACACAGACGATTTTCGTCTTCCTGCAATCAAGAATTATCTCAACTTAGGGTTTGTTCCTGTGTATGTAGGTGAAAATCACGGAGAGCGTTGGCGGACAATCTTTAAAAAGCTGGATATTCTCCGTGGCGTGATCGCATAGGATGTTTACGATTTTACCATAAAAGATGAAATCGCTTGTTACGGTGAGAAGATCCTTCAATCTGGCAAACTACGCTGGTTTTACGAATAACCTTATTATGCCAACGGTTCTCGCTATTGGTTTTGTACTACGCCTCATCGGCGTAAACGTTGGCTTACCCGATTCTCCCGACCCACGTGAAGTTCTAATCGCACAAGATGTGCTGAATCTTATCCACTTCACGGCACCTCCACAAATCTACAACTGGCCCGGAACAGCGTGGTTTTACATCATTGCTGGCGTAGGCAAATTGTTATCGTTCTGTGGTTGGTATCCGACAGAGGCCCGCGTAATTTTACTGGCACGCTGCATCAATGTCCTGTTGTCTACAGCAACGCTTTGGTTCACCTATCGTATTGGGTTTCACTGTTACAGCAAACGTGTAGGTCAACTTGCAGCCGGATTGCTCGCTGTTGCGATGTTACACGCCACTAACGAGTCGCGTTTCGCACTTGTCGACATCCCTGCCACTCTCTGTGTGACACTGTTTTTCTGGCACCTGACGCGCGCGCGTTCTGCCTCAACTACGCTTACGTTTCAAACCGCGATATGGCTCAGCATCATTGTGGGGGTCGGCTTCGCCGTCAAATTTACGACTATCTTTGTTGTTTTTGCCTTGTTGTGCTTTGTCGGTAGTAGACATTTTTATCGCAGGCTTGCGACAATTGTTGGTATCTCTGCTTTAACTTTTACCTTTCTCTGCCCTTATTGGCTCATAGATTTAATCTCACCGGAATGGAATCTCTTCTTTCAGGATTTTTGGTATGAAGCGTCTCATTATCACTGGGGACACTTCGGTCTCATGAGCACAGCAGAATCTGATTGGCTGGGTCGGTTTATCTATCTGTGGACACTTTTGAAATGGGGTATGGGGCTGCCACTTGCAGTCCTTGCCAGTTTGGGGGTCTTGTGTGCGTTCGTGTCGCTTAAAGCAGTCAGCAGTCAGCAACGGACTGGCAGAACGGAAGAAGGGAAGGATGAGGATCCCAACCTTCCAACCCTCCAATCTTCCAACCAAGAACCTTCGAGTTTTCCAACCTTCCAATCCATCCTCTTACTATCTTTCGTTATTCCTTATTTACTGTTTATCGGGATACACAAGGTTAAGTTTGTACGCCATCTGCTAATACTCTATCCAATACTCACCGTGCTTGCTGCTGCCGCACTCAGACACTTACCGAATGTTGTAGAGACACTTTTGGGGGTAGTACGTTCACGTAGGATTGGAAACTCTGAACATCCGACTATAGTCAAAGCATTTGGGAGATGGCTTCGCGTAATCTTGGGTGGTGCCGTCGTGCTTTACTCGTTTGTTTATACTATCTCTTTTGCTTCTGTCCTGCTCACGCAACCCACTCGAATCGAGGTATCGAACTGGGTATCAGTACACATTCCTCAGGAAGAATCTATTGCTGTTGCTCCAGAAATTCTATTTGACTGGCTTCTTCCTGAATTGGACATGGTGATAGGTGAAGAGGTAAAATGGGTTCTTATCCTTGTGCCAGATCTCGAAGTGTTTCAAAAATATCGAGCGCGTCCTCAATCTTACGAAAAAAAGGATTGGTATCCTCTCAGTGAAATTGACTTGGAGGAAGTGCTCGCGTTTTACATGCACGTTTTAGGGGAAGGAAGCCCCTACAAATTGCACAAGACATTCCGACGGACACCAGCGTTTTTTGGTATTCAAATATCCGATAGTGGTGCGCCGTTTCCAATGCGCTCGCTTGCACATTCTGAATTCCGCGTTTATCGCCGTGCCGATGAAAGAATGCCCTGAGTGGACAAGAAATGGGATTTTGCGCAATTGTTTACATGAGCGGGGGCTTGAAATGATTTTTTTGAATGGGCACAATCGTTGATAAGATTTGATGAAGTACATCCGCTGCAGTCGTGTCGGCATCAATGATTCGAATCATATCTTGCGGATAGTAATCAATCAATGGTTCGGTTTCCCGTTTGTAAACATCCCACCTGTAGCGAACTACGATTTCTTCGGAATCGTCGATTCGATTTTCTTTCAGCGACCGTCCCCGAATGCGTTTAAACATCACTTCTCGGTCCTCACAGACCATGTAGATCACCTTAAAGAGTTTTATATAAGGGGCTATCAAACCGGCTTGCGTGATGTTTCGTGGAATGCCATCAAGTATGAGCAGATCGTTTTCTGGCGCGTAAACCTGCTCATGGGTTTTTGCCGCCATGTAGTCCTGCCAGATTTTGATTGTGATGTGATCTGGAACTAATTTACCGATTCTTGCGTATTGTTGGAAAATTTGTCCGCATTTGGAATTGACATCAAGTTCGCGGAACATATCTCCGCTGGAGACATGGAAAATGCCTGGGATTTGTGCCAGCATTTTCCCTTGTGTTCCCTTACCAACACCGGGGGGACCAACGAGCATCACTGCTTGATAACACGGTCCATCCGCCTCATGTAGAGGGCTTATATCCGTTGTCATGTCTGTTTTTGTCCTC
Source organism: Candidatus Poribacteria bacterium (assembly GCA_026702755.1). Lineage (NCBI taxonomy): Bacteria > Candidatus Poribacteria > Candidatus Poribacteria bacterium. Next base: position 80,941 of record JAPPBX010000112.1, read on the forward strand.
TGCCGCCTTTTATTTCTCTTCATTGAGTTGGCGTACCTCGCGCAAAAGTTTCAAGTGCACCTATAATAAACCTCATACACCAAGGAGGTGTTCAAGAATGTAGAAGTCCAAGCCTTCATAGTCTCGAGCTGCAATAAATTCCTGTTCAACCTTTTTATCAAACGTCCGGACCTTTTCAAGTAGGTTGAGAAAAGTTCTGCGACTACTCAATAAATGTTTTGTTGAGATGTCGCGCGGTTGTGTTCGCATGACTTTCACATCCAAACCAACGAATTCACCGTTTCTACCGTATCCGTTCTCTTCAAGTACGCGCACCTGATTAAATGCTCGCCGCAAATTAACGGAACCGAAAGCCTTATCTTGGTCGAATTTTAATCCATTTTGGTCGTTGAGATGTACACTCCAGAGTTTCTTATGATAGAGCGCGTACCCCATTTCATCGGACGGTTCTAATCCTGCGAGAATGGCGTGTGCACTTTCGATTAATCCGCCAACGCGCGCTGGCGCGTTGCTCGCATAAGCCAAACCGATCGCATGCCCGATGGTTGGAATATAGGCGATGTCCATCGGTTCATTCGGTTTCGGTTCAATTAGGATTCGGATTTCTGGGTCGTATTCAAGCATCGCGTTAATTGCGTCCAAAATCTGTCCAACAGCCCCCGCCGCGTTTTTCGTTTCCCGAATGTAAGTGCCTTCGCGGGCGAGCCATAATACAAGATTTTTGCACCCGATTTCATTAGCAACATCCACACACCGTTTTGAGCGTTCCAGCGCATACTGTCGTTCTTCTGCAGAGTTGGAGGTATAAGCCCCATCAATAGTCTTTGGAGATTCCCACAACCGTGGTGCCACCACCTCTGCTGTCAGACCGTGATTGTCGAGTTGCGTTTTGACATTTTTTGTCCGCGCGATTAGCTGCGTATATGTTTTCTCATCAATATCGGGGACAATGTCATCGTCGTGAAATTGAATTCCAACAAAACCGAGGTCCCGATAAAACCCAACCTTTTCGTCAAAACTAAACGATTCTCGAACAGGTGGTCCGAAGGGGTCTAACCCCTCATGTATGTTCCATGGTCCAAAAGAGAAACAGTATTCTGTTGTCCCTTTAGAAGGTTCGCTCATCTTTTTCTCCTATGCGCAACGTTTTTTGTTCTACTTCGTTTCAGGTTAATCGCCTTTAATTCACTTTACTTTACAAACGCTTGAATAGCTATGAAGGGCACGAAAAAACCACTTGACTTTTCCAATAAATAAGTATAAAGTATTATTTAAAATGTGTCAAGTAATTCTGTAGTTATCGTTTTCGAGTCGATATTGCAAGGTCATATCTGCTGGATTAAAAATGGATTTTCTTGGAATGATACCCGCATCTCGCGCGATTCGCCGCTATCTATACCCGTTTTGTCTCTTCGTGTTCGCGCTAAATCTATCTACCCAACATGTAGACGCAGCAGATCACGAAGTCGTAGGAGATACACCACTTCCAACCGTCAACGAATTAGCCAATGAAGTGCAGACCTTGATAGTCGGGACAACATCAACAGAAACCTTCAATTCCGAAGACGTTTATCGGATAGAGTTAAATATAGATGTTCCAAGCAACATTGACTTGATTGCTACGGAGAGTGAAAACATCACCGTCCTTCTTGAGAAACAGGCACCGGCTACAAATACGGAACAGGATACGCTAATTCGCACCTACCTTGACAGCATCACAGTGACCGGTGAACAAAACGATGGCACGCTTCAGTTGAAGGTCCACCTGCCGGGTAACGCCCCTGAGGGGCAATCTAATGAATCCTCCAATAAAGAAAACCTACAAGCAACGCTCTACAATCGAGTTCAACTGAAATATACGATTAAAACGCCTGCCGATGTATCTGTTAAACTCCAGGCGAAAGCGGGGAACATAAGCCTCCAGCGTATCCGTGGGAAGATAGAAGTTGCGATGGGAGTAGGGGATGTACATTTAGATGAAACCTTGGGGAACTATAACATCAGTGTAGCGAATGGTGATATTGATGGAAAAATCTTGCTAACCCAAGGACAGAACAAATTGGAGACGCAAAACGGTTCAATCGGGTTGCTGATCCTTGACCCCGTTGCAGCACCGATGGATATAACCGCAGGAGGTGGTAGCATTCGCTTACAGCTCCCTGAAAATTACGCTGCTGATGTCGAATTTGAGAGTGAGAAACAGCAAATCGTTGTCAATTTGCCAGCACAAATTGACGATGAGTCGGGATTAACCATTGTTAACGATGGTGGACCGCTGTTGCGGTTAAAAGCCGCCGACTTAATTTCACTGCTGTCGAGTCCACCGAATGACAAAGACACATTTGCCGATGCCGAACCGAATCCGCTCGCAGATGTTGCTCAACCTGTTCCGCAAATAGCACAACCGCCTGTTATTGATGGTAATTTATCTGAAATCGCGTGGCAAACAGCTGGTGCGCTCGCGCCACTCCAAAATCCAAATGGCACCGGAACTCCCAAAAATCCGACTGAAACCTTTTTAATGTGGGATGCAGAGAATCTTTATATCGGTGTAAAAGCATCCGTATTTGACTTCTATCTTCTATATATTTCACAAACTCAGCACAACTCTCCGATTTGGGAGGATGAGTGTATTGAAATCCTAATTGATCCGAATCCGAAAACTGATATCTATCATCACCTTGTCATCAACCCAATCGGTGCGTATTTTGATCAGCGGGTTGATACACATGGAGAACCCAATTTCCGATTCGCGCCTCGTGATGTCCAAATCACTTTGGATCGGACAGCGATGCAAACATCCTTCAATGCCGATCGTGAATGGAATTCAGAAATAGAAGTTGCCACCCAAATTAACACCACTTTTTGGAGCCTTGAAATCGCTCTCCCGCGTAAAACCTTGGAGTCTTCTCCTAAAATGGATTCGCAGTCTGATTCCTCCTTTGAAAGCCGGTGGCTTTTTAACGTCCACCGTAAGATGTACACTCGTAACACGAAAAGCCTTATACCTTCTACAACCAGAGAATATAGTTATTGGCAGCCAATTTATGATGACGAGTATCCCTGGTGGCCACATTCGCCTCAGGAGTATGTAGGTGCACTTTCGGGACGCTACGGTCCGGCAATGGGTTTTTTGGAATTCGTAACGATGCCCCTCGCCTCTGAAGACTTTGCACCCGAGGCGAAATTTAAGGTTGCTGCTATTGAAATTAAAGGTAACACCAAGATTTCAACGGAGATCATCCAAAAGTCCCTCCCCGTTCAACCTGAGGACATCATCACACTTTCACAACTCTCTTGGCTAATCGCAGAATTACGGGAACGGGACTGGTTTCAGGAGGTGCGTTTGGAGACTCAGCAGGTCAATGTTGGTGAAGACCCCGTCAACCCTCAGCAATCAGCGGTCAGCGATCAGCAAAAAACCGGAACGGAAGACAGGAAGGGTGAAAGAGGAGATACTCAGCCTTCCAGCCTTCCAGCCTTCCAGCCAAGCGTTAATCTACATATCCAAGTGACGGAAGCCCCTGTGTTTTTTGCTCAAGAAATTAAAATTGAAGGGAATAGAAGTTTTCCCTCGCAATTCATTAAGGATTGGTTCCAGTTAAAACCCGGCTATCTCGCTGCTGCAGTTGTTAAACTGAAACAACTCTTAATTGCTGATTTTTATTTAAATCGTGGATATGAATTCGCCACGGTTGAATATCAATTTGTTGACAATATCCTTGAATTTAACATTGACGAAGGGATATTGCACGAAGTTCGTTTTACAGGAAATACTCGAATCACGGAGGCGGAACTGTTATCAGCACTTGATCTGAAAATTGGGGTTGCTGGAGAACGGGGTTCACAAACCTCGGATGTTTATCATCGTACCCTCGGTCAATCGAAGATAAACCGCATGAGTAAAGAACTCAGTGAGAACAATGAGCATTTCAAATCAGTTCGGAATTGGCGTGTTCAACGTGAAGGTGGAAAAAATGTCATGATTATTGACATTGAGGAACAGCCCTTCGCGCGACACGGCGGTTTTCCGATCGTTCAATTCAATCGTGTTCACGGGTTAATGCTCGGCGCGGGCGGGACACTCGCGACACAACTCACAGGCAGAGAACAGGTTTTCGGTTCAATAAGCCGTGGATTTTCGAGCAAAATATGGAACTATCAAATTGGTATCGAGCAGGGATTCTCTAAGCGACAACTCCTGAAACTCGGTGGGAGTCTTTATAAACTTACCGATGTCAGTTCTAATGTTTATCTACATCACGGTGATGCTACCCTGAGTGCCACCTATTACGGTTCCGCACTTCAAGATTATTACCAACGTTTAGGAGCCCAAGGATGGATCACCTACGCGCCTACTCAATGGAGTTATCTCAGGTTGGAATTTACAGGGGAAAAGCACGATAATCTCTCTAAATCAACGGATTGGAGCTACTTAAACCGGAATCAACTTAAGCGGGGCAATGCTCGAATTGATCGTGGACAGCTGAGGAATCTCTCCCTCGTTTTAGGGTTTGACACCCGGGACCACAAATCAACAAGCACACGGCATTTCCACACGCTGTTTTCCGCAAATGAGCGAACTCGGCGTGGATGGCGCGGTCAATTCGCAATTGAGGTAGCAGGACAAAGTTTCGGCGGCGATTACGCCTTCAATTTCTATCGATTTGAGGTGGCACGCTACACACCTTTATCGGGTCCACATCATTTAAACGTTCGTGTTGCGGGTGATTTTTCTGATGCACCACTGCCCAGACAACGGCTCCTTCACCTTGGAGGTGGTAACACCCTGCGCGGTCACGATTTTAACGCATTCGCTGGGGATAGCCGACTCCTGCTTAATCTTGAGTATCGTCTTATCAAAGAGACAATTCTCACCGAACAAGATGTTATGCTCGGGTGGTCTCTCAGCTGTTTCTTGGATACGGGCAGTGTGTGGTGGTATGATGAAATGCTCTTTTCCGATTTTGAGGGTTTTATGACGCGACTGAAAACATCAATCGGCATCGGAGGCTCCGTTTTTGCAGATCCATTCGCTACTGCCTCGCCATGGAGTCTTGGGGTTGAAATAGCAGGACCGCTCGATTCATCTTTCTCTTTGCGAAGTCCAAAAGTCATCTTGCGCCTAGATCGCATTTTTTAGTCAAAGAGGAGATCAACGGGGTCACCTGACCGAACCGCAAGGAAAATTAAAAAAATGAAAACAACACCACTCTATTCCATTCATGAACAACTCGGTGCAGCTTTTGCGGAAAAGCATTTGGATTGGAATATCCCCACGCAATTCACTGACGCTGTCTCTGAACATCTCGCTGTCAGGAACAACGTCGGTATTGTTGACGTGTCCTATCGAGTTAGGCATCGGTTAACGGGTGAAGACCGGGCAAAATTTCTACACCGTATCATCTCCAATGATGTTGAAAATCTCACAACTGGACAAGGCACTTACGCTATGCTTTTAACGCATCGCGGCAAAATTATCGCCGATTTGAATATCACTGTTCTTGAAGATGCAATCAGTATTGACACCGCACCTGAGACGACAGAGAATCTTTTCAGCGAATTGGATAAATACATCATCGCTGATGACGTTGAACTTTCCGATGTAACCGCTGAAACTGGAGCGATTGCTGTCCACGGTCCAAAGTCAGCGGACCTTGTTCAGTCTGTACTCGGTTTAAATGGGCTTGCTACTTTGTCTGAACGGCACAACTGTGTTCGCGAAGCAGATGGAGACTTTAAACACACGATCGTCTGTGTGAGAACAGATAGCACTGGCGAAATAGGTTGGACGCTTTATACCGCTGCCGAGGCGTTAGGGTCGCTTTGGGAGACGTTGATGACTGAAGGGGAGCGTTTTAACGTTCAACCGATCGGTTGGGACACCCTTGAGTCACTCCGTATTGAGGCGGGGGTGCCCAGATACGGAACGGAATTAACCGATGCCGTCATCCCACTTGAGGCTGAATTGGAACACGCTATCGATTTTGAGAAGGGATGTTATATCGGACAGGAAATTGTCGCACGGATGAAATATCGTGGACACCCGAATCGGCTTCTACGCGGTATTGAGGTAGACGGGAAACCGATAACTCAAAACGACTGCAAACTTCGTCCAAACGCAAAGGTTTTCAACGGAGACAAGGCGGTTGGTTGGGTTACGAGTGCCTCTTTTGCCCCAACACTCGCAAAAGAGATCGCTTTGGGATACGTCCGCATTGCGGTCACAGAAGCGGGCAGTCGCGTCCAAGTTGAGACCTCAGACGGACGTGTTGATGCCACAGTCGTACGACTGCCATTTTCAGCATAACTTATCAGCCGATACTTGCTACACTACACTAAGTATCACGATAAGGTTTCTATGAGCGCGCTGTTTTTGGTACGACAGGCGCGTAGGTAAAACTGTAGAGGAGGAATTTTTACTTTGGGACATTCAAATTTTTCCAAAATTCTGCTCGGTTTAGACGGTTCTTCGTATGCAGAAGCAGCAATTGAGTATGCATGTCAAATCGCTCTAAATCACAACGCAACAATTACAGGTGTCGCTATTATCGACGAACCCGGCATTCAATCCTCAAGTGGACCGGTGCCGATCGGTGGCACGCATTATGACGTAAAACTTGAAGATCAGTTGTTGGAAGAAACGCAAGCGGAAGCAAAAGCGATACTTGATAACTTTGCGCGTATCTGCGATGAGCGTAAGATAAATGCCATTTTACACACCGATATCGGCAGTCCTGTTTCCGAACTTATTGAGGAATCCAAATTTCACGATTTCATTGTCATCGGGAAGCAGACATCTTTTGAATATGATACTAATGAAACTTATGGGACGCTTGAACGTGTTTTAAAGAATGGACTTATCCCAGTACTGGCTGTCTCAGATTCCGTACGGGAGATTAAGAACGTCCTTGTTGCCTATGACAATAGCATCCCGGCTTCTAAAGTCGTACACATGTTTCTTCTACTCGGTATATGGGGTGCTTGTGACATAACGCTTCTCACTGTTAATAACGATGCTGCAGCTGCACAAGAGTTATTAGGCAATCTTGGTGGTTTCTTTGAGAGTTACGGGATTAAACCGACGCTTGCTACACGAAGTGGACATCCTGATACTGTTGTCAAATCCTATATCGCGGAAAATGACATTGATATGTTGGTGATGGGTGCTTATGGCAGAAGGAGTGTCCGTGAATTTTTCGTCGGTAGCGTCACATATCATCTGATTCACGAAACGGAAATCCCACTTTTCCTTTACCATTAAGGCAGATATATTTATTTTCATTGTAATTACAACTCGTCTATAATACAGGTACACAACGCTTATAGGAGGTAATTTAATACCCATGATATACAGCAAGTTTTATTTTCGTATATCTTTCTTACTACTCCTCCCAATGCTTTTAGGTGGATGCGGTCTTGCCAAGTTGGCGAGAATTCAGGGGGAGAGCGACCTCGCGGTGGTAGAAGCTACCCTTGAGGGAAACATCGGTACACTTGAACGTCTGGCTAAGGTTGGGAATAAGAATCTCATTACTAAAACGGCTCGCGCGTATTCATCTTACAGCGGTTTTATCGAAGATAAGATGGAAGAGGCTGAAATAGCAGGCGATTTAGAGACCGCGGAGGCACTGCGCGCACGCGCAATTGATCATTATATACGTTCTGAAGCTTATGCGTTCAAAGCTCTGGCGAAGTCTAACAAAACCTTCAATGAGGCAAGAACTGTTGATATGGATGTGTTTGAAAAAGCACTTCAGAAACTGAAAAAGAAGGATGTTGAACCGCTGTTTTGGGCGGCTTATGCGATGGGGCGCGGCATTAGCCTTCAGAAGGATGACCCGATGCAGGTAATTGACTTAGCGCGGGTGGAACTGATGATGCGGCGGGTGCTTGAGTTGGATGAAACCTTCTACTACGGAAGCGCGCATCTGTTCTATACCGTCTATTACGGCGACCGGTCAGTCTCAATCGGTGGCGATCCAGAGAAGGCAAAGGAACACATCAACCATGTAGATCGAATCAATGACGGTAAGTTCCTGATGAGCAAATTCTATCTCGCACGTTACTATGCCTATCCTAAACAGGACGTGAAGTTATACAAGCAAGCGTTGCAGGAAGTGCTTGATGCACCATCGGATATTTATCCTGGAGAGGAAGCTGCAACCTCGTTGGCAAAATCGCGCGCCAAACGCTGGCTTGATCAGACGGATGTTCTTTTTGATCCAGAATTGGAAGAAGGAGAAGAATAATGAGAAAAAAGAAAACAGGATTTAAAACACACGCCGCTGGTTTAGCAGGCGTGATTCTATTGATTTTGGTGGTGCTGTGTTTACCAGTGGCCACTCTCGCTGCGGAATCTATTAAGTTCGCGACACTTGCCCCAAAGGGTTCCACGTGGATGAACAATTTCGATGCCATGGCGAGAGAACTTCGCTCTAAAACGGATGGTGACCTCCGAATCCGTTTCTATCCCAACGGTGTACAAGGCGATGAGATTGATGTCGTCCGCAAGATGCGTGCTGGACTGCTCCATGCAGGGGCTATGACAGCCACCGGACTTGGCGAAATCGAGAAAGAAGTCTTGATTTTTCAACTGCCGCGGATGTTCAAAACCTACGAAGAACTTGACTATGTTCGCGACTATCTCTACGAGGACCTCTACAAAACTTTTATGGATGCCGGATATGTCCTGCTCGGTATGGGAGATATCGGCTTCTATTACATATTCAGTAATCAACCCATCAGAAATATTGCCGACCTGCAGTCGCCAAGTGTCAAGATGTGGGTCCGTACGACCGACAAAATTGGGCTTGAATTCTACAAAAGGGCAGGGGTTGCGACTGTCCCAGGTGAGGTTACGCAGGTTTTGGGGTCGCTTTATTCAGGTCGACTTAACGCCGTCGCCGTATCACCGTATGTCACTGTGGCACTGCAATGGTTTGATAAATTTAAATATATGACGGATCTACCTGTTAGCGTCGGTGTTGGTGCCACCGTCATGACGAAGGAGAAATTCGACCAGCTTTCTCCTGATCAGCAAAAGGTTTTGCGTGAAACAGCGAAATCGTATCAGAGCGAATTAATTCAGAGTATTCGCAAAGATAATGAAAGGTCACTTGAGGCACTTCAAAAGAAGGCAGGCATTGAAATTGTTGAGTTTGAAGATGATGCCCGAGAAGCGTGGGATGCCATTGCTGTGGAAACCCATAAGCAGCTCGTCGGTGAGATTTACTCACAAGAGTTTCTTGACAAGATCAATGCCCTCTTGGAAGAGTACCGAAAAGGCAAATAGGTAAGACCGGTGTGGCTCTTCAGTAAACCTTTCCGGAATAGGCGTGCTGCCAAAGCACGCCTATCTAATTTCTATAAATCCTATTTTTCTGGATAGTTGTGTGGTCCAGCACTTACCTATCCCGAAAGTGAAATAATTTCCGAAATATTTACGTTTCCTCTATGCTCGCTCTACTGTATCTGAAGAGTGGATACTCAAAATTCATTTGCTATTTTTCCTTGTGCGTGGTATCATTATATTTTTGAGGAGGCTTCAAGACTTGTGGCATCTATTAATGACATCGCAAACGAATTTCTTAGAGAAGAGATTGAAGAGTTCTTAGAAGAACCTGATGAAATAGAACGGACAATTGAGATATTCGCGCAGGCAACACTCGCCATGCAAGACATCTCTGCTGCGCTTATTGATGGCGATCACCACACTGTTGATGAGTTGACAGAAGCGGCTCTGGAGGACGGCACAGAAGCGTTGGAAATTATGGATGACGGGCTCATCGCAGGGATGGGTATCGTTGGCATCAAGTTCCGCGAGAATTTCATTTTCGTCCCGGAGGTTTTAGCCTGTGCCCGCGCAATGAAAGCGGGAATGGCGCATATTGAACCGATTCTCTCGGACTCAGGCATCGAACCTGTTGGGACAGTGATTATGGGAACCGTCAAGGGTGACCTGCACGACATAGGCAAAAATCTATGTATTATGATGTTGCGCGGCGCGGGTTTCGTTGTACACGATCTAGGTGTTGATACCTCTGAAGATGACTTTATTGAGGCTGTTGAGGAATACGAAGCACCGATTTTGGGTATGTCAGCACTGCTAACGACAACGATGCCGAACATGGGAAAAACAATTGATGCCTTTATTGACGAAGACTTGCGGGAAGAGGTCAAGATTATGGTAGGCGGTGCACCGGTTACACAGACATTTGCCGATGACATGGGTGCCGATGGATACGGTAAAGATGCACTGGCATGTGTCGCACTTGCCAAAGAGTTTCTTGAGGCAACGGACGAAGAGTGGTAGGTAGTTATAGGTTATCAGTTACAAGAGGGTGCCGTTAAACGAAGGCCTCTGTAAGGGCGATGTAACCTCGCTCCTACGACTGAAAGATTTTTCGGCGAAAAACCGCACCGACAACTGACGATTTTAAAACTGAAAACCATTTTTCTCATAACCGATAACCAATAAACATGAAAAAAATAGATAAAGCCGAATACGAAAAACGACTCGATAAAATTACGCAAATTTTTGAAGGTTTGGTTGTCCATGCGGATGAACAAGCCACCTACCGTTGTCCCTACAAAAATCGATTTGACCACTGCACAGCGAAGTTCGGGTGTCGAAACCAGCGGAAAATTGATGAAGGGACGGGCCTTCTCTGTGTCGGGGATGATAAGTTAGATTATCGGAGCGCGTGGGAAACCGACGCGCCTGATGGAACAACAGAATCCCAAGGCACAATCGCATGCGACGGAAAGGTCTATCAACTCACCCCCGGAAAAACTATTTTTGATTATGCGGACGATTTAACCGTCCAAGTACCTACCTCCTGTTTCCGAACCGGACAGTGCCACGAATGCATCGTTGAGATTAAACGTGGTATGGAAGGTCTCCAACCTCCCAACGAAGCAGAAGCCTTCCTCCGAGACAACTATCGCCTCGCCTGTCAAGCGGTTGTTCTTGATGTTGATAAGGACATTGAGTTCACCCCACTTCGGCGCACCCCTAAAATTCTGACGCACGCTGTGGCAATGGACGGAGGGGCACCGGAATTAGATCCGAGAGTCGTTCATCGCGATGGGACTGTCTATTACAACGACGAACCTATTGACCGCTACCGAGGACATCTTTACGGGTTGGCATTGGACATTGGAACAACGACGGTGGTAGCAAATCTGGTGAATCTGGAGAACGGGGAAACCGTTTCTGTCAGTTCCTTTGAAAACCCGCAGCGTTTCGGTGGTAGCGATATTATGAATCGCATCACTTACGACGGTGAATTTCAAGGAGAACTGCGCCGTTCACTTATCGCTGCACTAAACAGCGAGATTATGGAGATGTGTACCCGCCACAACTTCGTCCGTCAGGAGATTTATGAGGTCATCGTCGCTGGTAACACAACCATGCGCGACATTTTCTTCAAACAGGATGTTCAAAGCATTGGCCAAAAACCGTATAAATCGCTGATTGAGCATGAATATCGGGACGGTGTCCGCTCAACCACTTCGTTGACTGAGAAGACCCGCCGCTTGGGGATCCGTGCGAATCCGAAGGCGATGGTGTCCAGTCTGCCATTGATTGCCAGTCACGTCGGGGCAGATGTTGCAGCGGATTTAGTTTCAATTGATATTCCCTCGCAGGATGAAATCGTTATGTTAGTTGATGTTGGAACGAATACAGAGGTCGTCGTCGGTAATGCGGAGCGGATGGTGGCTGCATCGTGTCCTGCGGGTCCAGCATTTGAAGGTGGTGGTATTGAATACGGGATGCCTGCTTACCCGGGTGCGATTGAGTCTGTGAAATGGAACGGTAGTCAGTTCGACTATGATACAATTGATGAAGAAACGCCACAAGGACTGTGCGGTTCTGGACTGATTTCACTCCTCGCTGAGTTGCGTCGGAACGATCAGATGACACCAAAGGGCGTTTTTGCAGATAGGAAGCAACGCGTTATGTCGCTTTTACCGGAACACGGCATTACTTTCTCACGTGAGGACGCGAGCAATTTGGCACAGGCAAAGGCGGCAAACTACTGTGGGCAGTATATTGTGCTCCGACACTTCGGCTGCGTTCCTGAGAACATTACGAAACTCTTTTTAGCGGGCGGATTCGCCAATTACGTTAACCTGCAAGATGCAGTTGAAATTGGGTTCCTCGCGCCTGTACCCGAGGCAAATGTCGTCAAAATCGGTAACGCCGCGGTAGCAGGGGCGACCGCTGTCCTCCTTTCTGAAAGGAAGCGCGCACATATCGAAGCGTTCGTTAATAACATCGAGCATATTGAATTGGAAACGACACCAGATTTCTTTGATATATTCGTGGAAGGTTGTCAATTCAAACCGATGGCTTAGGAGTTGTCGGTTATCAGCTGTCAGTTACCAGTTAGACGCGTGGCAGGTGAGAACGTTTTTTTCCGCTACAAGCGAGTTACTGACAACTATTAAGAGAAAAAATGAGCAAAAACCCAATAGTTAAAACACCTTTTCAAGAACGATTAAAATTGGATGAACCGATTCTATACGATGGCGGGTTCGGTTCACAGTTATTCGCACGCGATATAGAACTCACCAACAGTGCGCTCGCCAATGAATTGCATCCCACGAGTGTTATTGATATTCACTCGGATTATATCAACGCGGGTGCTGAAGCAATTGGAACAAACACGTTTGTAGCATCTCCGCTTCATCTGGAAATGGCGGGACAAGACATATCGGACGCACAACGGCTCACACGACTCGCTGTTCAACATGCGAAAGCCGCTGTCGAACAGAGCGAAAAAGAGGTATATATTGCAGGCTCCGTGGGACCCTCCCCTGGTGCGATTGAAGCCGATAGCGGAGATACGACCTTCGGCATTGCAAATAAAGACGCGAGAGAAGCACATAAATTGGTAATCCATACCTTGGTAGAAGAGGGTGTGGATTTTCTCTGTCTGGAGACAATGTTTTCTGCCAAAGAAGCGGCAATCGCCGTAGATATTGCGCGTGAGACCGCCCTTCCTATTGCGGTGAACTTGACGTACAAATGGACGAAGGAGCGGCGGACTGGCAAGGTCATCTATCGGACGGATTGGGGAAACTCCCCGGCAGATCTGCTGGATATTCTCACACAAGGTGAACTTTCAGGTGGAGACTCGTTATTGGATTCCGTTAGCATCATCGGTGTAAACTGCGGGGCTGAATCCAGACGTGATGAACATACCGGAATGCCTTATGCAATCGCAGGAATCCAGCAGCTGCGCACGGCACTCACTGAAACAGGAACTGATGGTAAATGGATGATGGCATATCCAAACGCTGGCATGCCGAAGCTTGATGAAAACCATCAGACCGTCTATACGCAGACACCAACAGAGATGGCAAGTCGCGTTCCAGAACTCATTGAATCAGGTGCGTACTTAATAGGGGGTTGTTGTGGAACAACGCCGAAGCATATCAAAGCCTTCCGTGAAGCAATTGCGTCCCACCGTTCAGCACAAGACAACGGATAATCTGAAGGAAAATTCTTTTGGAAATAGTAACACTTACCTATAAAAGGCCCCCTGATCGAGTCAATTACTTTCAACAGGAATTACTTTATCTCGACGATGCGGTTATTGTTACCTCTCAACGGGTTAAACCCTCCTCACCTATCGTTCAAAACGGTGAAACAGTTTTAGGGGATAACTTCGCCGCCATCTGGTTTGTGTTTACGGGACTGTGGTACGATGTCGGGAAAGTTTACAATCTGGATAACGAGTGGACGGGTTATTATTGTGATGTTCTGAAGCCAGTCAAGCGGAGTGTGGATGTAAATGGGAAACTTAATCGTTTTGAAATAACGGATCTGTTCTTGGACCTTTGGGTAAATCCAGATGGCACTTATGAAATTCAGGATGAAGACGAGTTTGAAGAAGCGATTCAAAATGGCGCGATCAACGCTGAATTGGAAAGAAAAGCACGAGAAGTACTGAATACATTAATTGCTAAGGTTGAAGATGGTCATTTAGAATCTCTTTTGCAAGAAGTGTTTGATAGAGCGCAACTTCCAGATTTGCGGGACTATGTAGAAAAGTTACTTTAAGAATTGAAGGGAGGATGAAGAGATGGCAACATTGGCAATAAACGGTGGCGAACCCACCCGTACTGATTCCTATCCGACCTGGCCCACGCAGGATCCTGCCGATATCGAAGCGTTTGAAAGTATCTACAAGAGTGGACAGTGGGGAGTCGGTGGACCGAAGGTGCCAGAATTTGCGCAGCAATTCGCCAAATTCCAAGGGGCAAAATATGGCGTTTGCGTCAATAGCGGCACATCGGCACTCTATATCGCCCTGAAAGCAGCAGGCGTTTGTCCGGGTGATGAGGTTATCACGACACCGTATACCTTCCAAGCGACAGTCGTCGCGATTCTGATGACGCACGCCGTGCCTGTCTTTGTAGACACTGCTCCCGACAGTTTTCTGCTGGATGCTTCTAAAGTAGAGGCTGCAATAACAGAAAAAACGAAAGCCATTTTGCCGGTTCATATCGCTGGATATCCAGCGGATCTGGATGCACTTGTTGATATTGCGAATCGGCATAACCTTGGGATTGTTGAGGATTGCGCACAGGCTCACGGTGCGGAATGGCGCGGGCGAGGTGTCGGGAGTTGGGGTCATTTCGGGTGTTTTAGTTTTCAGTCATCGAAAAACCTGTGTGCTGGTGAAGGGGGTATCGTCCTCATAAACGACAGAGAGCTCTATGAACGCGCTTATGCACTGCATAATTGTGGACGCACACTACCCGATGCTGAGTTCGGAGAGGCAGAACCCTTCGGTGGTAACTTCCGCATGACAGAGTGGCAAGCGGGACTCCTTCTCTCCCGTTTAACGCGACTTGAAGCTGAAACCAACTACCGACATAAAAATATGCGGTGGTTAGATGGTTGGCTCGGCGAGATTCCCGGTATTAAGGTCACCCCACTTGATCCGCGCGCCACACGTGGCGGATGTCACGGTTATAAAGCAATCTTTGACGCTGAGGAGTTTGAGGACATCTCACGTGAGACGTTTCTGCGTGCGATGCGCGCGGAGGGAATACCGATGGGATATTGGTATTCAACGCCTATGTATCGAGCCTCTTTTCTCGCCTCTAATCTTTTCGGTCAGGATCTCAATTATGATGATGTTCATTGTCCTGAAACCGAGAAGATATGTCAAACAGGTCTCTCCTTAAGTCAAAATGTGTTGATGGCGAGCGAAGAGGACATAGAGGATATCATTAAGGCAGCAATTAAAATCCGCCGGAATGTTGCTGAATTAAAGACGGAAACTTCTTAGCGGGTCAACCTCATTAAATTTTTCACTATCCTTTTGGCTTGAAGTGGGTCTATATAGACAAGCGCAAAGAATAGTTTTCAGTACGATTTTTCTACGAAAAATCTTTCGGTTGTCAGTCGTCAGTTACAAGAGGGTTCTGTTAGACGAAAACCTCTTAACTGAAAACCGATAACTGAAAACCGATAACTATTCTTAGAGTTAAAAAAATTTTACTATCCTTTTCAGTCTTAAGGAACTCTATATAGGTAAATCCACATAAATAGGAGAAAATCATGTCTAACGAATGGGAAGCCCAGAAGGAAATACGTCGGATGAAGGAGATACGGCAGATTCTGCGGCTATTGGAAACAACAGCACGCCTCATCGAAACTTCAGCGATTACAGACCAATTTTCAGACGGTGAAGAGCGATGTGCTCGACAATTTAACAATGCCCTTAACCTCCTTGCTGACCTTGGTGCGGTCCCCGACGGTCTGTTTGAACCCTTAGAAACGGATGCGGCTTTTGGTGATATTTGCTTCGCGTGTCATCAAGTCTCTGCTTACGTTAAAGAGAGCTGCGCTGACGATTTTGACTTCTCGCAAATCAAGAAAACTATCGGCGATGAGTTGAAAGATGTCGGCGAGGTTGTACGGCAATCGATGCCCTCTTTCCTCAAAGATGTCTGGAGCGGACAACCACGAGAAGATAATGTTGATACCGCTGAGACCGTTGAGGTCACCTCAGACGAGGATGAGGACGTGACATCTGTTGAACAGCGTATTGCCAAACTTGAAGGGCAAATGGAAACTGTTGTGGAAATACTCCAAGAGATCCGGACACAACAAGTTGAACAGAACAAAGAACTTTAGAATAGGTGTCAGCCATCAGTGCTCAGCAATCAGTAAGAGAGTTGTCTCGCAGTGAGAGTTTACCAAAAACCTCTTGTCTGAAGGTTTCTGACAACCGATGGCTGATAACTCATACAATGAAGATGTTTAGCCCCTTACCGAGAGTTTGGTGTGAAAGCCCCATCCTTTAGGTTGGGGATGAAACACCGCCTTTGTAGAAAGGACCAAAACGCCATTTTTAGTTGACATTCAGCCAAATTGTGGTATGATTAAAGTATCACAGTGGCAGACAGTTCAAGCATAATCACAAGGTTATGTGTCTGTCTACCTACTTGAACGGGGTTAAAACTGTGTTCCGTGATATACCATGAAAACGTATAAGTATAAGTTTGGCGATCAATCGAATTGTATTCGTCTTGGCAACCTGCTTGATGATATGTGGCAAGTTCACGAGTATTTCCACACGTGGCAGCGTCAGCGATATAAAGACGGCCTGCCGTATGCCAACTACGAGGCAATGTGTCTGCACCTCACAGGGTTGAAACGCACCACACACCCGCATTGGAATGCGTTGCCGAGTCAAGCCATTCAAGAAGAACTCAGACGCATTGATGCAGCGTATGTGCGATTTTTCAAGAAACTGGGCGGTAGACCGAAAATCAAAAAACGGCATAAGTTTAAATCCTTCACGCTTAAACAAACGGGCTGGTTTTTGACGGACAATCGCATTACCCTTACCTTTCGTAAATGGGAGAATGGCAAATGGCGATATGATAAAGTCGCTTATACTTTTCATAAACACCGTGAGTTTTACGGAAATATCAGTCGTATCACGATCAAGCGTGACACTTGCGGTGATTATTGGCTCTACATACTCACGGATTTTGTAGAGACGAAACTTCTGCCGACAACGGGTAAGAGTGTTGGGGCAGACTATGGTATGAAAGACGCATATTTGACACTTAGCACAAGTGATAAAATACAACACCCACAACCCCTGAAAACTAACTTGAACAAACTTCGGTCTCTCAACAAGGCATTGAGTCGTAAGCAAAAAGGTTCTAACGGGTGGTGGCGTTGTGTGCGACAACTCACACGCCTTTATCGGAAGATCAGCAATCAACGCAAAGACTTTCATTGGCAACTTGCGACCGATCTTTGTAAGTCTTTTGATACGATTGCTATTGAAACCTTGAACCTTGCTGGCATGAAATGCTTGTGGGGACGTAAGGTCTCCGATCTTGCCTTCTACCAGTTTGTTGAGATATTGAAGTATAAGTGTCAAAAATATGGTCGCACATTGCTCCAAGTCGGTCAATGGACAGCGACAACGAAACCTTGTAGCGATTGTGGTTTTCATAACGAAACCCTAACACTCTCTGATAGGCAGTGGACATGTCCGGAATGTGGTTCACACCACGACCGAGACATCAACGCTGCGATAAACATATTGCAGGCAGGGATACCTGTGAAAGTTTCCGCACGATATGCCTGATACTCGTTTCAGAGTTTCAGGGAATTGCCTGCTGGTGGAGCGACAGTTAGACGGTGGACTCTTTGAGAAAACCGCAGTCGCTACGAAGCCGAAGCCCCACGCTTTAGTGTGTGGGCGGTATCACATCTCTAACGGCGGAGGAACCTGTTTTGGAAAAAATTGAGAAAGCGTTTAGTGTCAATGCTGGCGGAAGTTTGACTATTGTGTCGGAGTTCGGTGCAATTGATATTCAAACCGCTGAACAGAATAAAGTTGAGGTTGCTGTCACTAAAGAATCAAAATCTAAATTGGCTAAGGCATCTCAAGAAGTGCTTGAGGATTTTGAGTTGGCATTTGAACATGAGGGTTCCGATGTTCGTATTGAAGGAGCTTTCAAACGCGGTCGAGAACACTGGCAAAAAAAGTTAAATCGCTTGAAAATCCATTTTCTGGTAACGGTGCCTCAACAGTACAGCGTTGACTTGGACACCTCAAGTGGTGGTATTTCGGTTGCCGACCTTGATGGTGATGTTCGTGTGAAGACCTCGGGCGGTAGTTTGCGTTTAGGGGATATTACAGGTACAGTGTGGGGACAGACATCCGGCGGAAGTATCGAACTCACATCATGTGGTGGTCAAGCGGAACTGAAAACGTCCGGTGGTAGTATTGAAGTGGTCAATGTCGCGGGTGATGTTCAAGCACGAACTTCAGGAGGCAACCTCCGCTTTGGTGCCGTTCAAGGTTCTATTTGGGGCAAGACTTCAGGAGGCAGTATCAAGGTTGCGAAGTGTAGTGGCGGGGCAGATGTCCAGACCTCGGGAGGCAACATCATACTGCAGAACGTTGGTGGGAGTGTGAATGCGAAAACGTCAGGAGGCAACATCCACGCCTTTATGATAACGCAACCCGATAGCGACTGTAGTCTGCACACGTCGGGTGGCGGAATAACCACCATTCTTATCCCGGACATTGCTGTTGACGTAGAAGCAGAAACCAGCGGCGGACATGTCTCAACGGATTTTGTGGTAGAATCGGTTATTCAAGGGAAGGTTCCGAAAAATAGATTGAAAGGTCGCATAAATGGCGGCGGTCCCTTGCTGAAATTGCGCACCTCTGGTGGGAGTATTCATTTACAGAAGGCTACGGATTAAGCACTTTTTCGGATCGGTAGGGTCATTTATAGTATTGTAGGTTGGGTTGAACGGATTCCATCAAAACCGTAAAAACCAAAGAAAAAACAAACTTTTCTCCAGACACGCTACATCCGCCAGAGACCGAGTGAAACCCAACGCTCTTGTCCTGAAGTGCCACGACTCTGAGGGTATGAAGTTGGGTTTCACTATGTTCTTGAGTGTATAGGGCAGCCTCTTGGATTTGAGGTGTGTTTGGCTCCCCGACATCTATCCTCTCAACGCCGTTCAACCCAACCTACAGATTCATACTTAAACTGACAACCGATAACTGATAACCATTTACCAATGTTTGAACGAATACATCCGTTGTTCAAGAAATAACCCTAAAATTGCCCATATACTCCCCATCACAAATTCGCCGAGCATTGTCCCTAAAAAGAGCGGCAGTGTTCGGCGATACGCACCAATCCCACCGTGGCGAATCAATATGGATTTCAGCAACCACGCCAGAAATACGGGGAACCAAAGCCTACCGAAGTTCCAATTCCCCGCAAGCGGATAAGCCAATGGATGTAGCTGCCACCAGATAAACCGCAGGCGCATAAAGAGCGTCGTCAGGGTCAGCGTGATACCGAAACCAAAAAATCCCATACGTCCCCAGTCTGTGTCGTTCGGGAGGGTTAACCACCGTTGTAGATCGCTGAACGCCTCCTGCCCACGCCATGTTCCCAGATTGCCATGTCGATAACCAGCGTGAAGGAACGCAACAAACCCAATAGCTAACCCGATAACTGTCGCACCCCACATCACCCAAAGAATTTGACGCGAGTTAATTCCGCCTCTATCGGCGAGTTTAAATCCTTCCAATTGGTTCGGCATCGGTTGCGAACGGTAATTACGAGTGAACCCATAAAGGAAGGCGAAGCCTGTCAACGTCGGTGGACCAATCTTTCTGGAACCAACAAGCGACGTAAGGAAGAGTCCCGGACCGGCGCGATAAAAATCCATCGTCGGGGTTCCAAGTTCGGCACGCATCCGGGTGAACGCTAAAACAAGTATAAATTGAATACTGAAAAACCCAAGTACGCCCCACCACGACATCCCTGCCTTCAGGCAAAATCCAAACACGACTGCAATACCAATCAGGAATCCGACAAACGCACCCCGATATCCCATCGGTTCATTTGTCGTATCAAGGTTCGTTTTCAAACCTAAAATATTGCGAGCGACCTGCCAGAGGTGCTTGTGTGTTATCCAAAGCGCAAAGAAACAGAGTCCAAAGTACGCACCCGTCGATTGCATGTCAATATGCGGGTAACCCGGTGTCTGATTCAACCCTGTCATCGCGCCAAAAACGAGTTGTGCCTTCCAGAAAAGGTAGAACAACCAGCAAGAGAGCGACAAATCCAACGGCATTAAGAAACCTATACCGATAGCGTAAGGGTTCAGATGGATAGGCGTTGAACCGATAGCACTGAGCGGTTTCTCTGTGAACAAGCGTCCGATGTCGTGCCGAATGGGGATACTTGGTACGAAGGGGTAGAGAAAGCTGATACCATTGAGTAGGTCAAGTCCACATCCGATAGCGAAACCTATCCAAAGGAGTCGGTTTCGGTAGAACCCTGCATCTTTCGTCATTTCATAAGGGAGCAGGATGATCGGGTAACTCAACTTTTCGTGTTCAATCCACTGTTTACGGAGGATAACACTAAGCATCATCATAGAAAACGCAAGTGCGGAGAAGAAAACCAACCATGCTAACACCGGTGTGAGCCATGCGCGGATGTGCTCCATTTCAAATAGGTTTGAGGTGCCTTCGTAATAGCCAGCTAAAGCACGTCGATTCATCACGGCAATCCAGTCTGGAATATATCGGAAGAAAAGTGATTGCCATTCATTCTCTGGCGTAGCGAACCACGTCGCGTGTCCCAGGACGCACATTGTCGCCTGCAACAGGTCGTGTCCACAAACGACGCATGCCAGTGTTACCATGAGATACACTGTTAGCATTTCTGCTTGTGTGAGCTGCCATCTTGGAAGATAGCGCGTTAGGAACAGATTGAAAAGTGCAACGAGGAAAAGTGTAAAGACGGCGTTGAAGAAAATCGCCATCGTGGTAGGGTATTGCGTTGTCCACACCGTTTCTGTCTGAACAACAAGATAGATATTGAGTGGAAGTGTTAGCAAACCTAAGAGTATGGCTCGCCAGGTAACGTTTTCGACTGAAGTATGTGAGGGTATGCCCATGCTTTCTGTTTTTTTAATGGCTATTAGTTATCGGTTAAAAGAGAATGCTGTGTCAGGCACAAACACTTTTTTAACTGAAACCGACAACCGAAAACCGATAACTACTTAAAATGTACGCTCAATTCCCCAAAAGATCATCTGTTTGAACGCGGGTTCGGAAGGCGCGTCAAGCGGAAATGCAAATTCAACGCGGAATATACCGGCATTACTAACTTTGGCAAATCCACCCCGTAGCCCGAATCCAACACTTCGTTTCGGTTCTGCCAGATTGAATGTGTAATGTCCATTCCAGATGTAACCGATGTCAGTAAAGGCAGTAGAACTTACGATAAGACCTAAGTTAACAGAGCGTTTGATAAACGGCTTCGCAATGAACGTAGCAACTGCTTCGATCCCTTCATCGAGTTTCCTGAAGAACGTCCCACCATAAACGGTTCGGCTTTCAAGGCGTAGCACCATCATTTTTTCGCCGTTAAATTGTCGGTAGTTGTAACCTCGCAGTCCGTTGAAAGCTCCGAGAACGACCTGACTTTCACCGCGCCATCCAAACAGCATCTCCGTTTTGAATTCCACCACAAACGTTTGATGAAAATCGAAAAAACCGTTCTTACGAAATCCTTTGTCGACTGTATAGATCTCGCCTGTGTTGAATACATCTGTGTAATACCACGAGGTTTGCGCCTGCAGTATGGAACGCTCAATTCGGGTTGTAAAGTATGTGCCCATATCTATAAGGATTGTCCCTAATATACGGTTTCCTGCCGTCCAACCCGATCTACCGATAAAGTTTGCGTAAGTTTCTGCTTTGTCTGAACCGTAAAGGGGAGAAGCCTGTCCGAGTGAGAAAGCGTATTCGGATCCGACAAAGAAATCTTCCTCGCGCCCCATCCTTCTGATGAACCGGGTTTTATAGTAGGTGACGCGTTTTCGACCCACGGTAACACCAACCAGTTTAACATCGCGGCTTGAGGGTGCTGCCGTAGAGTCATAGAGTTTCTCAATCAACACGTACTTTGAACGGCGTGAGGTCGCCCAAACCCCAATATAGTTTTGCCGTTCCCGGTCACCGAAATATCGGCGGACTCTCCCGGCTACGCCTTGAAGATTTACCTCAAATCTATCTGTTGCTTCTAACCTATCAGAGAGCGGGATCATTTCATACCATGCGAAATCACCTATTGCTTCTGAGAGACTAAACTTTGCGCTCCATCGACTCTTCAGCGTATATTGTGGACGCTCAAGCACAACTGCCCATGAATCTCCCTCACGTTTTTGAATATAGGCACCATCAAAATTCCAATGTGAGCTGAAAACGCGGGGCATCCTATATTTCCATGTGAGTAGACTCTTCGTCTTTTCGCCGATCTCGCTAATCCGCTGATAGCGGACTTCAGTGTCATGACCGGAACCAAATACATTGGATTCTCGTATCCCCAAAAGAAATGTTCCACCTTGACTGTTCAATGCCGGATCGAATGAAGGGAGAGGTGGTGACCAGAGTTCTGTGATATTGACGTGAATCCTAACCGTGTTTGCCTTGGCGTTCCAGAACGTCTCAATCCTTGCGGCTCCGATATAAGTCTTGTCTCGGAGTATTTGCTCGCTTTCTTTCTTATCCGCTTCTACATAGGTATCCCCGACCTCAAACAGGAGTTCACGAAGGACTACGTCTTTCTTGGTTTTCTCGTTACCCGATAAAGTAATTTCCCCGATAGTGCCTTCATCAATTTCAATGCCGAGATAAACACCGTCCGCGAATTTCTTCGCAGAAATTTGCTCTTCACCGACACGCGCGAAACGGTACCCGTTTTTCCTATAGAAGCCTATAATCGCTTCAAGGTCTGATTTCAGAACCGCTTCATCGTAAACACGCCACACATCTGTCTGCATCAACGCGCGAATTTCCTGTTCAGAGAATGCTTGGTTTCCATCAATTACAAGGCTACGTACAACGCTTGCTTCATCTTTTAAAGCGACGCTTTTACGCTGTGCAGCGTCTACCGTTTCTGCCAAGGTTTCTACTTGTATGCTTATGCTAAGCAGGACGATTAAACATAAAGCCTGAAACGAGCGCTTGACATACCAAAGATGTTTCATTAGTTTTCACCTGCCGTGCGCACGTTTTCGCCCCTTCCCTGTAACGGCTGGGGACCCCGGTTCGAGAGAAAACTTTCGAGGAGCATAAGGCAAACAACTAAGACCAGCAATTCGCCCCAAATTTCCCTGCCGTGTCGATTGATGTTGTAAGCGTCGGCTTCTATCGCTACTCCCTCAGTTTCCTGATCTGTTGCTGTTTGGGCACCGACTCGCGCTGCGGCGCGTTCTAATGGAATCCCTGTTAAGTCGCCTTCGGTGGTGTCAACATTAGCTGCAAAGAAGTTTCGTTGGATCCTGTTTTGCGTTTGTACTTCAACCTGATAGATACCGGGACGTTCTGTACCTTGGAATCGTAATGTACCATCTTCAGCAATTGGCACCACTATGCTATCGTCTATATCGGAGGTATCATCGTTCCATTCGCCAACTGTGCTCTTTAGGCGAATAGACGCTTTCCCACCGGCACTTTGCGGATAACTTGCTGTATAGGTGTCGCCGATATGTCCTTCCCACGCTAAAAGATTGTTACTGGCTGTCGCTGCATAAAGCACGCTCTGTTGGAGCATTGGAAGGAAATACGGATTAACAAGTAGGTCATTTGTATAAACTGTGGTGGATGTAGATGTCGTCGCCTGTTGTGTAAGGAGTCCACAATTATAGAGTAGCACAATACTTGTACCTTGACTTCGTTCAACGAAAAAGGGTGTATCGTCTCCGAAACGGGCAATAACCTTGGATTCCGACAAGGGGTATAATGTCACACCGTTGCAAAACTGCGGTGCGTATTGTGTAGAGAATCCTTCACTTGAAAACACATCGAAAACAGGATGTTCTTCCTGATACGCGTGAACCCGTTGTGGTGGTGTCCATGTCAGCGCACTACCAAGTTGGGCAGGCAACCAAATATCGCTAAGTTGATTGTAACTTTTTGCATCACTTCGGCTGCTCACGAAGGCGATGATACTTTTGCCGTGACGGATGAATTTTTGGAGTTGTGCATTCGTCTGGCGAGAGATTTTTGGCACATCTGCGAGAATGATGACATCATAGTCTTCCAGTGGGAAGTTCTCAAACTCAGCGGGTGTGCATTGCGTTGGTAAAATCATTGTATCGGCTGTTAGCAGTCGGTTTTCGGCTGTCGGTGATCGACGGGCGTTAGGAAAATCCCTTTGCTGATTGCTGACGGAAACCGATTGCTGACGGCTATTTTTATGTGGATTTAGTGCTAATGTTAGGTATTCCGTCTGTTCTCCCACGCATAGCACACGCACTTCACCGAGAACATTAAAGGCAAAATAACGCAGATTATCAATGTTGAGTCGATCTTCTGTTAATGTGAAGTAACCGATATGCGTGCCGGGTGTAGAAAAGTTGTGTATTAAAGTCGTATTCAGTGATTCGTTTGCGCCGACAGAAAAACTCATAGTTTTTTGTTTTTTTCCCCCAGTGAACAACGTTAGTATATTTTCCTCCAAGGGTGCTACTGAATGATTCACAGCTGTCACATTCAATTGGAGTGGTAAATTTACGCCTATTAGTTGATTGGAGGGACGAATTTCTTTAATACTTGTGTTATGCGCTTCACCTTTGGCAACAGGAATCAGAGAAATACGGGCACCTGAACGATTCGGGAGCCTACTCCAGTTCTTCCATCCGTTTTGGGTGAAGTCTGAAATCAAATAGATTTCTTTGTTCAGTTGCTCTGACTCAGCGAGGATTTCATGGGCGAGTTCAATGCTGGGCTGAACATTCGTGGTGCGGTAAGAGACCTCCGTATCCTTAATGGTTTCAGTGACGCTCTCAACATCCGGTGTGAGTTGCCGAAAGAGAGGTTTGGGGATGTCTGACATTAATATAAACGCGGCACTGTCACCGTGACGCAAAGTGTTGAGGATATCAGTTGCCAAAGTTTTCGCTTTCTCGAACCGAATGCCATCAATGTCTTGATATGCCATGCTGTAGGAGTTATCTAAAACGATAACGAGGTCGGTTTTCGCGCGCACGGACGCGACGGGCAGTCCAAGCGTCAAAAAGGGACGTGCTAAGGCGAGCGCGATGAGTGCTACAATTAGCATCCGCAAAAACAGAATGAGAAGTTGTCGGAGTTGGAATCGGCGGGCGTTTTCACGATGTGCCGCTGTAAGGAACATCAGACTGCTGAAATCTATTGTTACAACACGACGACGGTTCCAGAGATGGATAATCAATGGGATGCCAGCGGCGAGAAGTCCGAAAAGAAAGAGTGGATTGAGAAATGCCATCAGTAGTTATCAGTTGTTAGTTGTCAGTTATCAGTTGCCAGTTGTCAGTTGTCAGTTGTCAGTTAAGAGTAAGAAGTCGGGAATCGGAGTGTTTTTGCAAACGCTAAAATCCAATGCGAAGAAAGTGTTTCTTCCCTCCTACAGGGTTCATGAAGCAGGGCGCGTTTTTTTCAAAATGTAAACTTATTTTCGGATTTTACTATAAGATATTATCGTCTGAAATGGTAATGCGACTACCACACGCCGCTGACGAGGTTTGAAACCTCGCCAGCGAGGAAGCTGCGTAAGTCCTGAAGATATTATCGTTTTGAAATGCTAATAGTTTCAAAGAAGATATGGGTTTATCAGGAACTTCTTTAACTGATAACTGACGGCTATTCAACGATGGCAATTTCAAGTTGATTGAGCGTATGGAAAACATCTTCTGCAAACTCCATGAGGTTGTCTGACTCCATAACGCTACCACCGAGTTGAATATGGTTTGCATCGGCGATGACCTGGTCCAATGTTGGATCCATTTGTACCCATCTGCCAACATAGACTTCGGGCCAGAAGTGGTAGTAAAAAGCATCTTTTGCGAATACAATACCGGAGCAGATCCGTGCTGGTATTCCAGCGGCACGCGCGAGTGCTATAAAAAGCACAGTGTGTTCTGTACAATCCCCAGAGAGTGATTCCAGAGTCGTTAGTGATGAACCAAAACCTCCGCTCATTTTTTTGTCGCTAATAGATGCATAGACCCATCGACATAGTTTTTCCGCAGCGTTCCATGCATTGACTTCACCCTCCAAAATCTCCTCTGCCTTTGCTTGAATGTCAGGGTGATCAACTTGAATATAGGCACTTGCAGCCAGAAATTCGCCTTCCGCATTCTGGATAGGTAGGTTCGGACAGTCATCCGCTACGATTGATCGGACTTCAATGGAAAGTTTACCGGCGTGTGCATTACTCACTTCAAGTTTCTGTTGAGGGTTAGACATAAAAACCTCAGCGATGTTTCCTGTTGAGAGTTTCACTTCTGCCTCAAGATGTTTTGCTCTCGGCGTAGGACGTTTTCCGGACGGAAGGATACGAGTTTTTAAGATAACATCGACTTCTTCTGTCTCACCAAGGGCAGTTTCCTTGTCGGTTTTCATGGTTACCATGGAAAGTCCCATCAACGGCACTTCTGTCCGATAGTTTACGCCGTCGGTATCAATCCACAGTTTTGCAGTAATACCGTTCATCATGTCTATTGTCTGACGCAAAACATAAACCTGCTTTTCCCCGGACTGATAGGTTAAGGTTTCTCTTCCTAAAATTTCAATTTCCGTCTTCACCGGCTTCAGCAGATCGAAACTGAATATATGAAAAGTCCGTTTGTCTCCTATTTTAAGTGCTTTCTGGCTTAACAGTGATGTCACACCTATGTGTTCAGAAATAGTGTCCGATGGCACTGGCGTTTCCGATTCAGTGGTTTCGCCGTTGAGTGTTGTTTTAACGTAGGCGACACCATCTATAATTGATCCCTCGACCTGTTTTAAACCGGATTCGTTGGACGTTGAGAGGAAGTGGCGCGGCATTGCGTCGGGACCCGTATACTCAACACGCGTAATTTCAACCGTCACAGCCGTCCCGAGTGCCTTAAAATTCATAACGATATCAACTTTATTCCGATCCACCGTTTCCCCTTGATACTCAGCTTTCTCAGTAGACGTGTGCATATAGCCGATCTTGGTGTTCATCAAGGTAAGGCTGTACCAATGTTCTTGTGGGTTTTGTGTCATGTTCTCAGATGTCATCAGTTTTTGGAGTTCTTGAAGTCCTTGGGTGAAGGAAGTGCCATCCGCCTTTTTGGTCATCTTGAGTGGAACATAGTGATCACCACCGTTAACAACTGTAACAGGTTTTCCAAGCCGATCGCCGTATCCTTCTTTATGAATATTGATAAGATAGCGGCCCGCGGGGATACTCGTTCGCTTGTACTCACCGGTGGCCTCGGTTGTTGCTATGAATTCTGTGCCATCTGGAGCGACAATTTTAACTTGAACGCCTTCAATCGGATTTTGTGCGCTGCTGGTATCAGTGATTTTACCTCGGACGGTTCCACCACTTGCAGCTTCTTCTTGCGCGAAGATAGGACTAATAGACATACCAATACAAGCAATGATCGCTAACATAAAACTTAAACGGATCACCTGTTATGTTTCTCCTTCGGGGATTTGTTTAATGGGTGAGAAAGTTTTGAGTGTTTGTTGTGTTTCTACAGTGTTACAATTATACCCAACGGATACGCCTATGTCAAATCTTTCGGGGTAGCACTTCACAGACGTAACACGCTTCGCGAACGGAGCAGTTCTCTGAGCGAGCATAAAACGCTACACCTGCGTTGCCATCGCGACCGTATGGGTGTGACGCTGTTTAACTTTCTGATAGTTCCCGAATGTGCTCAAGAAGTTGCGTTTGATGAACGCTCGGAGTCCTGAGATGGTAACAACATAGAGTCGTCCGTTGGGTTTGAGATGCTGCTTCGCGTCGGTGAGAAAAATCTGTAGAAGTTCCTTGCCGACGTTGGCAGGAAGGTTGGAAGCGATGAGATCGAATTGAATGTCGGGAAGGTGGCTGAATCCGTTGCTCAAGAGGACATGACAGTTCTGGAGTTGATTCTGCTGCACGTTTTTACGCGCGTAGTCAACTGCAACAAAGTCCTTGTCCACCAAATAGACGGTTGCCGTTTGTACACATTTGGCGAGTGTAATGCCGATGGCACCGTATCCGCATCCGAGGTCAAGGCAGGTATCACTCTTTTGGATGTCCAGATGTTCGATCAATAGTTGTGTTCCGGCATCAATCGCTTTCGGTGAGAAGAGCCCCCACGTTGCGGCAAAAGTCAGCGGCACACCGCGCAATTCGGTACGGAACTCCACTTCTCGTGAGGGAACATCTACTGCCATTTTATCAGGACTCCGAGCGCATCACCTGGTGTATTCCAGAGGAGGTCAAACGCGTCTTTCGCCTCGGTGTAGTGGAAACGGTGGGTGATCATCTCAGACGCACGGATCTCGCCGTTTTGTATCTTTTGCAAGGCGCGCACAGCGATCTGAGAACGGGGTTCGTCCGTTAAGATACCAGCGACGAGACGTTTACTCATTATTTTCGAGGAATGTAACGGGAGCGGTGCCTGCTGATAGAGCGCAATGAGTTGGATAATACCAAACTGACGCGTCATATCTTGTGCCTGCTCAAAAGATTTGACTCCGGCGTACCCACCGACACAATCTATGACCAAATCTGCGCCTTTACCATCGGTAAGGCGACGGACTTCTTCAACCGGGTCTGCCTCGTCGGCGTTTATGACGACATCAGCACCGAGCTGCGTTGAGAGTTCGCATCGGAGAGGCAATGCGTCCACGGTAATAATCCGCGAAGGGTTATAGCCACGCAACACCTGCATCATCAGGCTTCCTACCAAGCCTTGTCCCAAAACAACGACAGTGTCTCCTGCTTTCACGCCGGACGAGTCCGACCAAGCGACAGCACTCGTGGCGAGCGGGAGAAAAGTTCCCTCTTCAAAACTGACACCGTCAAGGAGCGGGACAATACGTCCTTCAGTTGCGTTAGGTTCAGCAACGGCATATTGCGCATGCGGTGCTACGACCATAACGCGCTCTCCAACCTGATAGCCCGTTACCTCAGCCCCAACAGTGTCCACAATGCCTGTGAGTGAGTATCCCATGATTGAAGGCGGAACTGCCTCTTCTCGGATGTATCGTCGAAACAGTTCGGAGCCGCGGCTAATCAACGTTGTATCCGTCTCCACTCGAACTTGGTGCTCATTTATTTTCGGTATCGGTACTTCTTCCAGTTGGATGTTGCCGAAACCTTCTGGTTTGGTTACCTGAAGCATATCGATTTTACCTCCAAGCGTAGGGGAGAGGTAACCTCGCCCCTACTGCAAACGTTTAACTAAGTCCTCACGCGTAACAGGTTCGTCCAGAGACATCAGATAGATATGGAAAGTATCGCTTCTATCGGAAACAAACGCGAGGTGCTTTCCATCCGGTGAAAAGATGGGTTGGATAGATCTACCGATGTCATTAGTTATTCGCCGTTCATTTTTGCCATCTGCGTCAATTAGATAAATTTCCCAATCGCCATCTCTCGCGGAGACATAAGCGATTGTTTTTCCATCAGGAGACACACTGGGGTTGTAACAATCGTAGCGGTTTGGATTGAAGTGCTGCTCATTTTGCCCATCAATGCCTATCGTGTAAAGTTGATTCACTTCATTTCGCGATGAGACAAACATAATGCGTTTTCCGTCGGGGAAGAATGTTGGGCTTCCGTCATCGGTTTCGTTAAAGGTGATGCGTTTGTGTTTGGTCTTCTCTGGGGTAAGTTGGGCGAGATCAGCACCCTCCAAATCGAGAAGGTATAATTCCAAATTTCCATCTGCATTGGATTCATAAACCACCAAATCTCCAATAGGCGACGTGCGAGGCACGCGGGCACCAAAACTTACTGGCAAAACGCATCGCGTTATTTTGCTATGAATGTGTGTCACATAAAATCCAGCGTAGATCGGCGTGGAACCGCTACTTTGGATGACAACTTGAACCTCACGAGATGACTTCGGTTCACTGCTGTAAAACAGATAATTTGGAACCGTAAGGAATGCTGGCGAACTATCGTTGAAATCTGTTGTGAACGTTACACGGCGTTGGATGCGTCCGTTTAGGTCCATTAAATAGATTTCGCCATTGTCAAGTCGGAACGATGCGAAGGCAATTTGTGTGCCATCTGGTGAGAAGGTAGGGGAATAATTATCTGAATCGCCGCGGGTCAGCCGTTTTGCATGATAACTGTCGCCAACAAGTTCGATAATTTTACGCAGAACCTCGGGGTCTGGCGTACTCCGCTGAACAAGCCGCAGCACACGGAAAGCAGAGTCTCTGTCCCCGAACCTTAGATAGGTGCGCGCCAATTCAAGCCGTGCTGTAATCCGTTCTTCCGGTTGTGCAGCATAGAGTTGTGAGGCTTTTCGTAACTCAACAACGGCATCATTGTAGCGTCCCAAGTCATTGTAGGCTTTCCCCAGCAACATCCGCGCTTTCGGCTCCTCAGGTGCTGTTTCTATAAAAGCCTCCAGTTCCACCACCGCATCTTGTGGGGTTCCAGCGTTCAAGAGTTCTTCACTCTTTTTCAGGACTGCTGTATCATTTTGGCACCCGATCATTAAGGCAACCAGGAGAATTCCGCATTGAATTATTATTTTCTTCCAATCTTCCAATCTTCCAGTCTCCCAATCTTCATTTGGACAGAAAATTAATTATTGGTGTTTTCTAATCCTGCGCCTGCCTCGCCATCCGTCTCCAACTGCATAGAACCAACATAAAATCCCTTGAATGGACGCGCTGATTTTCAATTTCCAAGAAGGACGATACATCAATTTTTCTCCATCGTCAAACGTCCAGATGTGAATTGCATAGGATTCCTGAATTTCAGAATCTCCCGTGCTATTCGATGTAGGATTCTCTTTTGCAGCAGGTTTAAACCGCATTAAATCGCTCCATTCCGTTACCGGTAGTGAATTGACGTAAAAAATACCGAGTGCAGAAGCAAAAACGATAAGGATAATAATCCCTTTTGCGGATTGTCCCAAGTATAACTGACCAAGTCCCGGTAGAATTGCGGATAGTATCATCGCAACAAAGGAACGGGCAGGAGCAGGTTCACCTTGCGTATTGGGTCCAGTATGAACATTTACCGGTTCTGCCATTGACTAAGACTCTCCTTGTGCGACGAGATAGACACCGATACAGATAATCAAAGCACCTATTATGCGGGTTTTGGGGATGGATTCCTTGAACAGCATCCAGGAAAACAGAATTGATAAGACATACCCGAAGCTTAACATCGGGTATGCTATACTCAGTTTAACACGGGACAGAATAACCAACCACACGAGCGTTGTGAAACCGTATATTGCAATCCCACTGAGGACATAAGGATTGAGAAACGCCTGTGTTAGTTTCCCCAACGCGTCCCGAAGGCTATTGACACGACCTACCATATTCATGCCTTGTTTGAATAGGATTTGTCCTATTACCGTTAATAGAACATTGAAGAATAGCAGTATAAAATCTTTCATGGCTCTATTATATCACACCTTGATTCTTTTTACAATTTTTAACTTGGTATAGGCAGAGACTTCAGTTTTACGGGAACCAACCGCGTATATCGAACTCACACCATCACAGGTTATAGAGATACGTTACTTTAACAACAATGACACGGTTTTCTAACTGTAACTCACGACGAGTGGTCGTACCAATGAGAGCATCACCCCAAGCCTCGTTATAAGCAACGAAAAGGTGACTCTTCGGGCTATATTCCCATCCGAAGAGGAGACTGAGTAGGTAGCTCTCATGAATTTCACCAGATAGTGGACGTGCCCTGCTCGCCTGTGCAAACATTCGGAGAAATGATTCACGTGTGAATAGGTATGTCGCACGCAGCGAACTAACGAAAAATCTGCCGTCAATGGCACCTTCTAAATCGAGACTCTGCGCGTAGCTGCTGTCTAATTCTATAGAAAAATTGCTCTGCGGTCGTAAGGTGGATTCAAAGGAGAGGCCCCGCTGTTTGCCTGCTTGTTGTCGTCCAAAGTTAAAATAGTCTGCGAAATCTACAGAGATCCCGAAAGCAATTGGATATGTGGAGTTGGTATCCATCTCAAATCCATATCTGTCCGCTGTAAACACTTCGGTGAGTTCAACCTCCCGACTTCGAGTATAGTAGACATTAATGTCATCCAAGAGGATTTCCCTGAAGTCCATCCCGATGTCCGCACCTGCGCTCCATCTGAGCAGGTCTTCATCGAATTCAGGTGAGAGAGACAGGTCTGGGTTCCGCAGCCCCCATTCAGTAAAATACGCTGGTGTGTAGAGGCTTTGCGAGAGGCGGGCAGTTACGCCAGAAAAGAATTGATGATTGCCCCAATGTGGAGAATAAGAGGAGCGCATATAAACACGCTGCCAGCCACGGTTTCGTTCTTTGCGTAGAAACCCTGTCTGATTGATTTCAAAGTGTGGCGCGACCCGCTCAAATCCGATACCACTGCTCCAAAGATAGTTGCGTTGTGCGAAGTCAACGGTATAAGCAAAGTTATCGCTATCTTCGCCCGGATGAAAACTACCCGCATATTGTCCCGTGAGATGATAAGTCTTGCCCAAGGCGAGGTTCATATCAATGCCGCCCACTCGACTGTGTTCCCAACGGTCACTGCCCGGTTGTTCCTTATTCACGAATAGAATTCCGACGTTTGAACGTTTGAGGATGTCGCGTTTAACACGGATTGCAGAGAACCATGCTTCCTCCTTTTCGGATGAAGTACTCTCAGAAAACCTGAATTCACCGGTCTGATTTCCCAAGACACCGATGGAGTAGCTCCCGACTTTCCCAGTAAGTTTACTGCCCCAGAGAATGTTGCCTCGACTCCCGATCCGACGGCTGAACATCAAATCATAAGGCGTTTCAAAAAAACTGTTTCCTTCAACAAAAAATGGGCGTTTTTCTGGAAAGCGCGTCGGAAAACGGGTCAAATTGATCTCCAATTGATCTGCTTCGACCTGTGCGAAATCAGGGTTGACAGTGACGTTCGCCTTCAAAGCACTCGTAACACTGTATTGCACATCTAAACCTGTTCCTAATTGCCGCGTTAAGTCAGTATCGGCAGCATCCATACCGCCCCCTAAAAGATAGGGCGAAATTTCAAAATTCTTTCCGGTCTCAATACCTTGGATGCCTACGATATGTCCTAAATCGGACATCCGCGTGACAACACCCGCCTGTGTCAACTGTTTCCACACCGTGACTTCGCTTTTCCGGCGGTTTACCCGTTCCACATCGAAACCCCAGATCTGTGTTGGCTTGTCAGTGAATCGGAAATTTGAGAAAGGGATTTTGAACTCGGCACTCCATCCGGATTCATCAATATTGCTTTCAACCCACCAAATCCCTTTCCAGTTGCTGTCGCGTTGCGTATCCTCATATCGATAATTATCGCTTTGAACACCCGCTGGGTTTGTGGCGAATTTATAGCCTGTGCGATGATCATGATGTGGGTCAATGAAGAAAGAGATGACATCCGAGGCGTAGATGTCGCCGCGTCGCGTCATTCGATTGATGATTTTGTTGGGTTCAGCATCGTAACATCGGAATGCGACGTAGATATTATGCACATCGTAAGCGATACGGAACTCCGTATCATCGGTTGCGGGACTACCGCGTGCCGGTTCGAGTTGAATAAAACCGCTGCGCGGTTCTGCTTGCTGCCACGCCTGATCGTCCAATATTCCGTCAATTTGCGGTGGCTCGCCGACAATTCGGTAGGCTTCAACGACGTGATCGCCTGTTCCTTCTGGATGTGCAAGGAGAAGTGTTGGATATGAGAGCATTAGCAGTAAGGCAATTATGAGTCTTGGCATGCGTTTAATTATAGTGGAAATCTGACGTGTTGTCAAATGTCGTCGTTTTCAGCGAATTTTCCCATCTTCACCGGTCCGGTTCCCAATTTCACCTTCTCCAATTTTATAGTAAAATCCGAAAACATGTGGACAATTGGTTAGTGAACGGGGAAACACCCAAGCAAAACACCCCGCCGCCGCTGGCGAGGATTGCATCCTCGCCTCCCCGCAATGTCCAAGTAATTGTGTGCTTTACTATAAAAGTAATGTCAAATCCTAAAAATTTGTTACTTTTCCTTGAAAAAATCGTTAAATGTCTTTAAAATTTCTTGAAATGTGATTAGGGTAATGTGCCTGTTTTCTTTCGTATAGCGGATTCAAAAAGGCACGTGAAATCCGAAGTCCACCTAAAGTAAGTTGTCCAACGATTGGTCTTCATAGTATAAAGTGATTAGCTCGTAATGAAATGGAGAGCGGATTCGAGCAAAGAACTTTAAAGCACAAACTCACGTCATTTAACCGCAAGGAATAATAAAAAAATGGTTGAACTTACACAGAAGGACATCGAATTTTTCAAAACAGAGGGTTACTTAGTGAAACGGAACGTCCTTAACCCTGAATTGATGGAACGGGCACGGACAAGGCTTTGGGACGGCGCGCCCGAAGGACGCAGACGTGATGACCCTGAAACTTGGATCGGTCCCTTCACCGCTGAAGAAGAGAACATTGACAAAGACAATAACCGACGGGGTTTCCGTTGGAATTTCCGTGAGCCAGGCGGTGAAGCGTGGATGGTCCAACTTCTCGCGACTGACCCAAACGTCTGGGGGATGGCAGAACAACTTTTGGGCGAAGGGAATTTGGTGCAACCCGACCGTGTGCGCGGTATCTATTGCACGCTTCCTTACGGTGATGTTCCTAAAAAATCAATTGGCTGCCATGTAGACGCGCATCCATTCCATCTCGGTGCTGTCGGTTATATTGACGATGTGCCACCCGAAGGTGGTGGGTTTACGGTCTGGCCCGGGAGCCATCAAGTCTTCTATTACGATTACCACTCCCAATACAAAAACGAGCCAACACCACAGTACGATGTTGACCGCGAGCGCATCAGCAGAGGTCCAGGCGTTGAATGCTACGGTAACGCGGGGGATGTCGTCTTCTGGCATCATCGCATCGGGCATGCTGCTGGTCATAACTATTCACGGCAGATTCGGCAGGCAGTCCTGTACGATTTCCGCAAAATAGAATTAGAGCAAACGCAGGAAGAACCACCGAACGAGGACATGTGGCGCGACTGGCCCGGTATCAAAGCGTTGGAAACTGACGAATCTTGAAACGGGCAAAATCCGTTTGCTTGTGGAATTGAAAGGGCAGGCACAAGACCTGCCCCTACATGCAGAGGGACATAGGGGTAGGTTTCCTATCCTTCCATGTCTCAATACCTGTTCTGTATTTATCTCAAACCCAATTCCCTCAATGTCCCCGCCATCATATCGTGAGCAATCTGTGCCTTCTCCATCCGCATGTGTGGAAATGTTTCCACCGAGATATACTTATCGTAACCGACTTTCCCCAAACTTTCCGCAAAGGTCCGAAAATCCAATTCATCTCCCTCTTCACCCGGAATCAGAAAGGTGCTGTAAGGGTACATGCCTGTCACACCTTTTACATGGCAATGCGCGGTGAGCGGTCCCAGTTTTTCGGTAACTTCAGCGATGTCCTCACCGAGATGATAGAAATTGGTGATGTCGTTCAGAGACTTCAGCGCGTCGGATCCGACGTGCTCAATCAGAAGCGTCACTTTTGAAGAGGAATCAATTGTCGTTGCTTCATGATTGTGGATGTTCATTGTGATGCCGAGTTCCTCGGCACGTTGACAGATCGGCTTCAGCACGTCAACGAGGAGTCTCCATGCGAACGGGTCGCCGTTTTCACCGCCGTATCCAGTGAGAAAGTTAACGCCACCTGCCCCAAGGGCAACTGCTACATCTTGAAGAAGGGCGTAATGGTCAACTGCACCCTGCTGGTCTTCCACCGCCAGTTGGTATAGACCTCCTCCAGTAAACGGATTGATGACAGAGACCTTTAAGCCGCTGTCGCTTACCATCCTTTTGACCTCTTTGAGCAAACCGTCAGTGACTTCGCCGGATGGGATATGCGCTTCTGGTCCACACATCATCTCGATTGCATCGTAGCCTGCATCGGCGAGAATCGTGATAACTTCTTGTAGGGGGATGTCTTTCATCCCACCTGCATGATAAGAAATACCGATCACTGTTACATCTCCTTTCACTGTTCCCTTACGAGAAGCGCACCGTCCTGCGTCGCGTACATAAGTTTTTCATCGTCCGCTGAAAAAGTCAATTCCCGAATGGCACCTTCCTGTACAGGAAACACGGATATAGGGTTATCGTCATCCACATTCCACAACTGAATGTAGTTATCTCGCCCGCCGCTTACAAGCAGTTCACCGTCGCCAGAGAAAGCCAACGCATTGACTGAATCGGCATGCCCTCTTAGAATGGAGAGGAGATGTTTACTTTCCAAATTCCACATCCGAACAAGCGTGTCCGAACCGCCGCTTGCCAATACTTCGTTCTGTGGTGAAAAAGCCAAAGCCAAAACAAGTCCGTCGTGCGCTGAAAAGGTGGAGAGCATCCTACCCGTTTCAATTTCCCATAAGCGAATCTTGCCGTCCGCACTCCCACTCGCGAGTGTTGTACCATCTGGCGAAAATGCCAAACTCCTAATTCGCCCGGGTGCTTCAGTAGAGGATGCGAGCAACCGTTCTGTGCGTTGATCCCATCCCGGAAGCGGAACGCCATCCGGTGAAGACGATGCTAATGCGTTCACCAGATTGGAATCCCCAGCCAGTGTTAGCACTTCTCGAGCGGTGGCAGTATCCCAGAGTCGGAGCGTATTGTCTTCACTCCCGCTGGCAAGCAGAGAATTATCTGGAGCAAATGCCACTGCCCGTATATGTTCTGTATAACCTGAGAGCATCGCGAATTGCGCGCCGCTGGCAGTATCGTATATCCAGATACGGCCATCACCGCCCGCAGCGAGCCGTGTGCCGTCTGGCGAGAAGGTAATAGCCATCACCTGCTTTCTATCAAACCTTGATTTGAGTCCCGGAGGTAACTCAGATTGGATGCAATTCTGGAACATTTCTGTCTTTTTCATAATAATTTCTCTCTTACTACCAAGTTAAGACGAAGAAGACCAATCCAAAACAACGCCTGTGTATACATTCGGTTCATTGAGAAGACCGTCGTAAGCCTGCTTAATCTGTTCCGGTTTGAGGCGATGCGAGATTAAGGGTTCAACGTGCAATTGCCCGCGTGCCATCCAGTCAAAGATAGTTTGCTGTTTGCTCCATTGAGAGGTTCGGTTCCCGATGTCTGGATACATCGGCACACACCATTCCAATGCGCCACGGATGGTAATCCATCGCAGATGCGTCTCGGAGAGCAGATCGGTCAGGTTTCCTTGGACTTCCACGCGCGGTGAACCAAGGATGATGAGTTGCCCATGATTAGCGGTAGCACGGAGTGCCTGCATAACGACACCACTGTGTCCCACCGCATCAACAGTGATATTGCCAAGCCCACCACCCGTAATTTCCTCAACGTGTGCTTGCGCTTCGTCAGCATCGCCACCGACGGTATGACGAATCCCACACCGCTGTGCAAGTTTCCGTCTCTCTGGCACCGGATCTACACCAATTACACGGCATCCGTGAATCTGAAACATCTGTGATGCCAGATTTCCAACAAGCCCTAATCCAAAAACAACGACCCACGGGTTCGTCTCGATCTCCCCGACAATAATCGCGGTCATTGCAACGCCTGCCATCCGTGATGCTGCAACGACAGCCGGATCTACCGCTTCTCTGACAGGCGCGACCAGCCGATCTTGTGAATATCGAATCGTTGAAGCGTGCCTTCCATAAGTGAAAACCCGATCGCCGGGTGCTGCACGGTTGACCCCTGCACCGACTTCACGGACGATGCCGACATTCGCATAACCAGAACGCCACGGGTATTCACACCATGAACCCTTCTGAAAGACTTTCGGTTCTCTCCCTGTATAATTTGCGAGTTCCGTACCACTACTGATAAAGGTATATTCTGTGTCTATCAGCAATTCGTCGGAAGCAAGCACCGGTGCGTCTATATCGGCAGTCTGCAACTCCACTTGGTTCTGACCTGT
Organism: Candidatus Poribacteria bacterium; assembly: GCA_026702755.1. Classification (NCBI taxonomy): domain Bacteria; phylum Candidatus Poribacteria; species Candidatus Poribacteria bacterium. Next base: position 118,956 of record JAPPBX010000112.1, read on the forward strand.
TACAACAACCTCTCTTATTTTCATGATGCGTCTTTTTCTCCTAATTCTTCTAATTCTTCCTGCTTAATCTTGTGGATCAGTGCTTGCATCCGTTTGTATCTGAAGAGTCCAACGAAGAAGGTCGCAATGCCGAGTAAGATGAAGATGATGCCAATCGCCTCAAAAATGTGTGATTCAAAAATTTTGAGATGGACGAAAGATAAACCTGCGACGAATAGCGTCAGTGCCGTACGGATATAGGCAAGGAAGGTTCGCTCATTCGCGAGGATAGTCCGATCCGCAGCGAGATGGTCTCGCAGGATAAGTTGGTCTTCCAGTCCTGTGTAAGGCCTTGGTTTATCTGACATTTACTCGTTCCTTTTTTTAATTTTCCTTGCGGTTCGATAAGACCCATTTTTCCGAAACGATGACTCATAAGTTAAAAAACCTTAAAAGAGATTTAAAATAATGACACCGGCGATCCATCCATAGAACGTCCGAATACACCGTAACCGCTTTGCTGTCCGCCGATATTCCGCTGTGTAACACGCGGGATTTTGGAAATAGAACGTTAAGCGTTTCGGCGTGGACAGATCAATTTTGGGTGCTAAGATGCTCATAACAAGGGTACTTACACCGAGAAACACAACATTTATTATAGGCAGGACACTGAGAACCGCGCCAAATGCTATCCAACGCCACTTAGAAACACTGCGGGTTGCGTCAGTCCGTGCCACGTGGATCAGTGATGCGGATGGTGTTCTTGTTTCTGGAGCCATGCGTGGTATCCGGATTGGAACGCGAAGCTCTCTTGTTCCGGTCCTTTACAACATTATAGAACGCCTTCTGCGCGCAACACGCATTAGCCCTCGTAACGCAAATTTTTCCCGTTGTCGGGACCCCCTTGATGCCAAACCCAGACATTACGAAAGTACGCCTGTTTCTCAGGAGGCAACCCTTCAATCACATGCTTCGGTACGGACGGCTTATGAAACTGACACCCAACGAAATTATAACAATTGAAGATAGCTATCCGTGGTCGATCTGGATTCTGCCACGCAACCCCGGAATGACAAAGATTTTCCGTAAAGATGATGACCGAACCTGGAGGACAACTGTACGTTTCAAAGAGCGGTGAATCTGTTTGCCGATGTGCTTCAGGAATTTGGAAATTTGCTTTATGGCTTCCCGGCAGGAATAGCGTGCCACCTTCACCTGCCTTGACTTCGTTCAATTCAAAGACAACTCGCGTCAGTGCGGAATATATTTTCCCCTCTCGACACTGGTAATTGAAATTGGGATTCACATTTCGCACACCACCGTGTGGTGGGGGACCGCCGTTTCCGACGGTGCGATAGGTAAACCAACTGGATTCCATCCGAACTTCTCCCAGAATTTCATGGAGAACGTCAAGCACGACAGGATGATCGATTAAAAACGAAGCCGTCCCACCCGGGAACTGTCGTTCATGCAGCGGTAAAGATTCCGGGTCTGTTCGGATTGTCTCAATTTGCGTTTTCAGTGCCGCAATTTCTGAAGGCTCTAAAACTTCAGGAATTAACAGGTAGCCTTTGAGATCGAAGATAAATTTTTGTTCTTCCGTCATAGCACTCCTCCCTGACAAATAACACTTCCAGTCATGTTAACGATTATATCAAATTTTGGGTTTAATTCAAAACGATTTTTTCGGAAGTACTCAGTTATCGGTTGTCAGTTGTCAGTAGGTAAGGGTTCGTGAAGGTGCAGCCTTAATTGTCCGAACCAGGATTCACAGGATTCACTGAATGTCTCTAAAAAATAAATCACCTTTGTTTGACACTGAAGCATTCTATGTGCTATATTAAAAGCATGCTATAAACAGCTTTTCGGTGTCGCTTGCAAACCGAAAACTTGCTATTCAAAAATCGGTGTCGCTTGCAAACCGGAAATTGCTGTGTAAAGCATCAACGTCCCGTTGAACTTTATCCACACAAAAGAAATGGAGTACCCAATTTAATGGATTTCAAACAAACGTTAGACAGCAAAATCGCAGATTATAACTTACTCAATCATCCCTTTTACCAAGCGTGGAGTGCTGGTGAGCTGCCAGTCGAAGCCTTACGATCCTATGCGCGTGAGTATGGGGCTTTTATTTCCATGATGCCAGCGGGTTGGGAGACCCTCAATGATGCCGAAATAGCAGAAGAAGAGACCGAGCACATTGACTTGTGGGCTGATTTCGCTGCCGGACTTGATACCACTGTTACCGAAGCACAAATTCCGCAGGTGAAAGCACTGATGGAAACAGCAGATGAACTCTTTTCAGAACCTACGACTGCCCTCGGCGCGCTCTATGCATTCGAGGTACAGCAACCAGCAACTGCCCAATCGAAACTCACAGGTTTAAAGGCATTCTACCAGCTCCCGAAATCGGTAGAACCTTACTTTGAAACGCATTCACACAATGAGCATGAAGCGGAGAAGCTGCTTGCGTACATCGGCGCGTTGCCGTCGGATTCGCACGGCACTGTCGTACAGGCGTGTGAGAAGATGAGTGCTGCCTTGTGGGATGCTCTCACAGGAATTCATGATGCCGAATGCACATGATACGGTAAAGGCGTATTTTGACGCACTTATCGCTGGAGATGCTGAAACCCTCGTTGAAATGATGCTTCCTGCTGCCTACTATGTCAAGATCGGTACCGATGCTGACGAGGTTGTTGAGGGAAGCGTGGGTATCACGACGTATTATCAAAACCACGTCGCGAGCACAGAGGATTTCAGCATTAAGTTTATCAACCTTGACGTACAGGAACGGGACGATGTCGCGTGGTTCTACACACGTCAGGTCTGGCGACTCAAATGGCAAGGTACACCGGAAGAATTCGTGATGCGGATGACGGGGGTCTTGGAAGAAACTGACGAGTCGTGGAAATTTGCGCAGATCCACGCCTCGATTGGTGTATCAACAACGGAGGACTAATGGTGATAACCCTTACTAAAGAAATTCAAAAAGCGATCAAGGATTCTCAGGAGGATCCTGTACGGTTAGTGGATCCAGAAACAAATGTGGAGTATGTTGTATTACCTGTTGAAACGTTTGAACGGATGCGAAAAGGGGTATATTACGACGACGGGCCAATAACGGAGGAGGAACAAACTGCTTTGCTTATTGAGATGGGACTCAGTATTGGTTGGGATGATCCAGAGATGGACGTTTACAATGATCTTGATCCGCGGAGGGAATCATGAAGGTACAACGTGGTGACATTGTCATTGTGAATTACCCATATAGTGACCACGCTTCAGAGAGGAAATACCCTTGCAAATTTCAACGATCTCTTTTGATGGCGACATGACCCTGTGGGATTTTCGGAAAGTGATGCGGCATTCGCTCAAGCACACACTGGCGGAACTACAAAGACAGGTTCCAACAACGCGTGTTTTAGAACTAACAATCAACGAAATGATTGCGATTCGAGAGCAATTTGCTGAAGAGGTGAAGGGCAAAATCTGGAACCTTGAAGAAATCAGATTGCGTGCATTTGAGAGAACACTTGAACAAGTCGGTTGCCCAGATAAAGAACTCGCAGCCTATCTAAATGCGATATATCGGAAACACCGTTTTGAAGATATAGAATTGTATCCTGATGTCATCCCAACCTTTGACGCTTTAGCACCGCATTTCAAGTTAGGATTGCTCTCGAATGGGAACACCTACCCTGAACGCTGCGGACTTGAAGGATATTTCACCTTTGTTGTTTTTTCGCAAGATGTACAGGTTGAGAAACCAGATCCAAGAATTTTTGAGATAACTGCCCAGCGAGCAGGTTGTGAACTCGCGCATCTCCTCCATGTAGGCGACTCCCTTGAAACCGATATTGCAGGCGCGCGGAGCGCAGGCGTGTCTTCCGTCTGGCTCAACCGAGAAGGTGTATTGAATGATACAGAAACTCGACCTGATTACGAAGTGGCTTCGTTGACTGAAATCCCTGAAATCATTCGGATGAGGAGGAAAAATAAAACATGAGAAGAGGTTTGGCAAAAAATTGAATTGCTGTTAGAAATTTCGAAAGAACGTTGATGGACTGAGGCTTATTTGCCTTTGTTGTGTTTCCCAATCTGAAGAATCTACAGTCCCAAAATCACTTGTATAAAACTGTCTCTTTATGCTATCATTATAAATATGGAGCGCACGAACGGCGTTACAACAAAAAATATCCTAAATATCACGAGGTCAAAGGAATCTCGACTTGCACTCGTAGAAAGCAATACGCCGGATGCCTTCCAGAAACTTTGTCGAGATTATTGGACGTGGCACTTCGACGCATCGCTATCCGATGCCACTCGGTTGCTGCTAAGTACAGAACTTGGCTGGGAGGCGATGCCGCAACTCACAACACCACCCGTCGGTGAAGTCATCTCGCCACTCGGTTACGCGCTTTCATACGAAGATGAGGGTGTCCGAGATGCTGCGCTACAGGTGTTAGATGCGACCGTTCGTATTCCTGCGGGGACAGCTTGTATCGGTGAAGAAGGCGCGCCTTTGGAGATGAACGGATTTGAACTCGGTGTTTATCCTGTAACGAATGCACAGTATCAACGATTCATTCAGGAGACTGGACATACACCACCGCAGGATTGGACAGATGGTGTCTATCCAGCGAACAGAGGTGATCACCCTGTTGTCTGGCTTACGTGTGAAGATGCAGAGGCTTATGCGCGTTATATCGGTGGCAGGCTGCCGACATTTCCAGAATGGCAATACGCCGCACGTGGTGCTGATGATAGACTTTTCCCGTGGGGCTATGAAATTGATAAGCCGCGGTGCAACACCGCAGAACTCGGTGCGGGGACGACAACTCCGGTCGTTAGTTTCAGAGATGGCATAAGTCCGTTCGGTTGCTACGACATGGTGGGTAATGTCTGGGAATGGACAGACACAACTTATGATGATGAAGGCAATTTCCGAGTGGCGTGTGGTGGCGCATGGTATTACAATCATAACTATAGTACCTGCACCAGTTATGACTTTTTTAGCAACGGATATGCGGAGTTTGTGATAGGATTCCGCATTGCGTGTTAGTCAGTTTTTGTAGGAAAGTACAGATGAAAGACAGCAAAATCGATACGGAACGTGCCTTAACACCTGAAGATTCTGCTGTGTCTTCAAATGAGACACAAGTGAAACTCATTCAGCGGGGGCACCTTGATATCCACACGCATCAAATCGCTGCTAAACACCTGAAGCAGGGTGCGGATGCTTTGAATGTCCGAAACTACGCGAAAGCAATCGAAGAATTTCAGCAGGTAATTCAACATAACCGTGAATCAGCTGAAGCACATTTCCATCTTGGTTTAGCTTATTTTATGCAGGGCGACTATGAGAAAGCAATAGATGCCTACAAGATGGCAGTCGCGTGCGAACCAACCGAGGCGACAGCACATATCAATCTCGCAGCGACCTATCGCTTGCTCAAACGCTACGACGAGGCTGTTGAGGTTTATACGCGTGCCATCCATTTTATACCGGAGCACCCTGAATTATATTCTGAACTTGGGGCAGTCTATACGTTTCAAGGCAAGCGACGCGAAGCAGTTAGCGCATACAAAACAGCGATGAAGCTTAAATTGAAACTTCAATTAAATTTTGACGGGAATGCGTAAACCAAACAGCAGTTCCACCCGTTACTATAAACGAATGGGCTGAGTCTACGGAGAGGCACATCACCGAAAATCACGCCTAACCCAACCGCAAGGAACATTAAAAAATGTTTGTTTCAGATGAAGATTTGATGGTGAAATGTGGTAAAGGGGATATGAGTGCCTTCGAGTTGCTGGTACGGAGGTATCAGAACCCTTTAATTAACTACATTCACCGTTCTATCAACGATTATCAACGGGCGGAGGACCTCTCCCAAGAAACGTTCCTGCGGGTCTTCAAAAGTGCGAACCGTTATGAACCAACGGCATCCTTCAAAAGTTGGCTCTATACGATCGCCACTAATTTGTCTCGGAACGAGATTCGGAACCGCACACGCCGAAATACCTGTTTTTTGGAAGACTTGGTTGAAGAAGGTGAGGATGTTTACCATACCGACATTATGCGGGATACCCGCTATCTGCCGGACGTACTCTTAGAGAAAAAGGAACAGAGACAGATTATCCGAAAAGCACTCGCACAGTTACCAGAAAATCAACGTGTGGCACTAACGCTCGTCACATATCAAGACTTACGGTATGAAGAGGTTGCAGACATTCTCGGATGCTCGGTAGGTGCTGTTAAAGCATTGATCCATCGCGCGCGACAAAAAATGAGAAAGCTGCTTATCAAAGCGGGAATCACGGAGGAAAGTGTCAATGAGAAAATATAGACAAACCGAATTCCCAGATGTACACAGCTCAAAATGTGAGGCGCAACTTGCGAGTCCAGACGAACTCTCTGCTTATATTGACAGAGAGTTACCAGCATGGAAACGCCATCTCATCCGACGGCATCTTAAAAAGTGTGAAGTTTGTGCAAATCACGTCCATCGGTTACAACAGACCGACAATTTCCTCCGTCATGCTGGAGAGGTGGAAACTTCTAATGATTTCTTAAGTAGTGTAATGGCAGGCGTATCGGATGTCGTACAGCATCAACAACAGCAGAAATCATTCTGGTCCCGCATTGGACGATTTGTTGAAGCATCTTTCGGATGGGCGCACCCGTTCTCAATATTGATTGGCAGTCTGCGCTACAATATTCGGACACGCAGTCCAATTTACATATTTGTATTGACCTTCGCTGTTTTTACAATGGTGGGAGCAACACTCTATCAATCCTCCAGTGATCGGTTTGGACAGTCGGTGCATGCATTGAAGAAATCGCATGCACTGGATGGAGAAAAGTTAATCTCTTTTGAGGTTATTCAGCACGAACCACCTAAACGCTTACTGACAACCTACCTTCAGCGGAAGTAAGCTACGTTTTCAGGGAAGCGTTTCTATCTATTTGCCGTAGTTCCTGTGCCTTAGTTCTTCCGTAATACTTTGTGGTAGGACATGAAAAATGAAATTAGAAACCCGTTTATATAGGACTTGGAAAACGAAGTCAGCAATCCACAAAGCGTTATTCATTTCGCTGATATTCCATCTCTTTTTTTTCATCACGACGTTCTACTTCGTGGCACAGAATCAGCCAATAACGTCAGAGAAGGTGAATCTAACGGCAGAGCTTATTTCAGTCGAAAACACTGCTCGACCGAAGCCACCACTGAAAAAGGTTTCGCCGCGTCTTCGCGCGCTTGAGCATGAGTTTATAAAACCGGATGTCAGTACTGGAGAATTGCCACCCTCTCTTGCAACGCCCGTTACGGTAGATACCGAAACGCCGCGTCCTGCCTTAGGACGCAGTTTGCAAGCCGAGGTTGAGACGGAAAATCCATCGACATCTCTGGATCTGTCGAGAGAAAACTGGAATGAGGTCAGCACCGCTGCCCGTACACTTCAGAATGTCGAAGGGAATTTGTCGAAAACGGAAGCTGCGAGTCCAGCAGGCGATACGACCTTCGGGGCGAAACGTCCGGGTCCACCGAGAATTCAACGTGCCCCACAAGTTACGACACTTAAAATAGTAGAAGAAGAGGAAGGATTATCTCCAGCACAGTTGGCAGAGGTTCAGGAAAAACGGGAAGCACTACCGCATGTTTCCTTTCCGAGGCTTATGAGAAAACTTGCACAGGAGATTGTGGAGACAAGCGAGGGTGGTCCAATTGACGTGGTCTTTGTCATTGATGCCAGCGGTAGCATGCAGGATAATATCAAGTCCGTTGTAGAACATTTACACGAAATGGTGGATGTATACAAAGCCTCCAAGATAGATTACGCCCTCGGTGTGACAGAATTTTGGGCGCGTAAGAAAGAAAACGTCATTACAGTCGTCCAACTAACAAAGAGTTACGCGAAATACAAACGCACTCTCCAAGCGATTTACACCCATCAGGACGAAAATGCCTTAGATGCTATTGTGCAAACGGTCAAAGAACTCCGATTCCGCGCGACCTCTAAGCGGCATTTTATTCTTGTTACCGATGAACCTCTTACAAGCCTAAAGGGGATTAAACTGAAAAATGCCATTGCGTACTGCCGGGAGTTCGGTATCTATGTGAATGTCCTCGGTCTTCCGCTTGAGGAACATCAGGCACTTGCCTCTGAGACAGGTGGTAAGTGGCATCTCATTCCCGAAGATCCAAAACGCAAAAAGCCGCAGCAAACTCATACATCGATGCATCCAAGAAATAAAGCAGTATCGTTACGCCAAGCACAATGGGCAAATGTTACAAAAGTTGGGGATATCGCGTTGAAATTGAGCGGCAGCATCCCAGTCGATATTGTCCTCTTCGTTGACGGTAGCAAGAGTATGGACGAGAAACTTCCGCATTTTTTGAAGCAACTTGAGATTCTCGTTCGTGATTGGGATAACGCCTTTGTGGACTATCAGATAGGTGTGGTGCGCTTCCGATCGCGCGCATCTATGAACATGGTCAACGTTTTTAATCCGCCGCAAAAACTGGAGAAGATTCGGAAGATCATTGAACTGCCGTGCCGAGAAAATGAGATGTTATTAGATGCCGTGGCGGAGGGGATGCGACGGTTGAAACTCCGATCGAATGCACAACCCTATTTTATTCTGGTTACAGATGAACCAGCAAAAGGTGAATACTCACCCCTCGCGATTATTCAAATGTTAGAACAAAAGCAGGTCCTCGTCAGCGTCGTCGGCACTTACGATGATTTCCAACAAGAGGTGGCGGAAAAAACTGGTGGGGTCTGGGTGCCTATCCCAGAAGGACATACAACAAACAATTCGTACTGGTAAAGGATCAAGATTGAAAATTGCAGTCCTCGTTTCAGGGAGTGGAACTAACCTGCAAACCCTGATTGAGCAGCTACATCAAGACGAAACGAGTGGTATTGAAATCGCTGTTGTGATCAGTGATCGACGCAAGGCTTACGCGCTCACACGCGCGAAACGTGCAGGTATACCGACACATGTTATAAGAACCCAAAATTTTGAGAGTCGCCAAGACTTTGACGCAGAAATTTCAAGGCTCGTCGAACAATACGGTGTCCAATTAATTGTTCTTGCGGGCTTCATGAAGTTATTTCAGCCCCCCTTCGTGCGCAAGTACCGGAACCGAATTATCAATGTCCATCCCACGCTCTTACCAGCATTTCCGGGTGCGCATCCTGTCGCTGATACATTGGCTTACGGTGTGAAAATCGCGGGTGTCACCGTTCACTTTGTTGATGAAGATGTGGATTCCGGTCCTATCATCGCGCAGTTGGCTGTTCCCGTTCTGGATACGGACGACGAGGAGAGTTTGCATAACCGAATTCAGGTTGAAGAACATAAACTCTATCCTGAGGTTATTAAGTGGTACGCACAGGGTAGATTGAAGGTTGAAGGACGAAAAGTAATCATACAGCCGTCGGCAGTCAGCCGTCGGCAGTCAGCAAGAGGGTCTTGTTAAACGAAAACCTCTTAACCGAAGGTTTCAGGCAGCCGATAGCCGATTGCTGAAAGCCAATAAAAATGTTAGCAATTTCAACACTGTGGAACGCTTTGAAACAACAGGACGGTGCTGCGCTGTTCGATGAACTCAAAAACCTTGGCTTTGAAACGCTCGAACTCAGCAGGCATCTTACATCGGATCAGGTAGAACAACTTAAGCCGTATCTCCGCGAAAACCCACCCTGCTCGATCCACAACTTCTGTCCCATCCTGCCCGGAACGTCACAAGCAGAAGCAGAGAAAGACAAAATTTTACTTTCGAGTCTCAATGCAGACGAACGGAAGGAGGCTATCCGCCGCACTCTTCAAACGATGGAACTTGCCGTTGAATTGGAGGTGCCGATTGTGGTCCTTCACCTTGGCCAAGTTGACACCTACGATAGGTCCTATCTAATGAGAGACCTATACAATTATGGCGAGCGCGAGTTTGAAGCCTTCGATCAAAAAGTGACTGAAGCCATTGAGTGGCGGAAGCGTAAAGAAACAAAACACCAAGACGCAGTGTTACGGAGCCTTGACGAATTAAACGAATACGCCTTGAGAATGGAACTCTGTATCGCTATTGAAAACCGTCCACATTATTACCAAATTCCGAATTTTGATGAGGCTGGACTGTTCCTTGAGAAGTTTTACGGCAGCCCAATGCGTTATTGGCACGACATGGGACATGCTGCGCTGCAGGAGAAACTCGGCGTATGCTGGGCGGACACATGGCTTGAGCAGTATGCTGAACACCTTGTCGGCGTGAACCTGCACGATCTGAAAGGGCTTGAAGGGTATCATCCACCCGGGACCGGGGATCTTGAGTGGGACGAACTCTTTAAGCAGCTGCCATCAGATATTCTGAAGGTATTGGAAATTCGTCCCTGCGAAGCGGAACCGGTGGTAGAGGCACGAGAATTGTGTGAGTCTTTGTCGCAATCGAGTGAGCAAGCCAATGTTTAGGGCACCGCCGAAAGCCACCTACTTTTTCACCCAAGTTGAACACGATATTCTTAAATCCGTGTGTGCGTATATGGTGGGGGTTCCATGCGATACCGGATTGGATACGCCTATCATCGCCATCGACGCGTTCGTCCAGCAACTGCCCAAAACGTTGCAGCGGCAACTCCGTTTTGGACTACATCTCTTCCAATGGGGACCGCTGCTTTTCAAAGGGAAGTTGTGTCGTTTTACACAACTCCCACCACGCGACGCAATGCGATATGTAGAGGGTTGGGCAAAGAGCCGTTTTCAGATTCGACGACGACTTTTTCGAGGCTTACGTGATATTGCCTTTCTCGGTTTTTACAGCAATCAGCCATCGGCGGAATAGCAGACCATTCTTCACTTCATTATTAACATTTTTCTCGTGGCAATGAAGTCGCCGGCTGTAAATGTATAGAAATAGACACCGCTTGCCACGGACTCGCCCACTTCATTTTTACCATCCCAATACGCCGCACGACTCCGATACTGATAGATACCCGCGGGTTGGTAACCCAACGCCAACGTCCGCACTAAGACACCATTCGTGGCATAGATATGCACCGTGACTTCGGCAGGTTCCGCGAGTTGATACGGTATCCAAGTCTCTGGATTGAACGGGTTTGGGTAGTTGTGAAGTAAAGCCGTCTCTTCTGGAATGAACAACGTCAACAGCTGCTCAAGTTTAGCAATACCCTGTTGAAAGGCGAGCGATCCATCATCTTCAACTCGAGCACGTGCTATCCACGCCTGAATCATCGCAGGATTTAGTTCCAAACTGTCTACAGCCGCAACATTGGAAGGAGCAGCCCCTTCGGTTGACTCACCCAAATGTTGCGCAACAACAATTAGATCCAAAACGTTAATAGTTCCGTCACCGTTAACATCAGCTCGACTGTCCCCGGGCGTAGTGGAACCCAAAAGTTGTGCCACCAGAATTAGATCAAGAACGTTCACTTGATCGTCTCGGTTTACGTCCGAAGTGAGGAACGCACTGTCTTCAACAGTAATAGCAATTTCGGGGGAGCCTGAAGGAATTACCTCAGTGCTGCTGGAACCCGCATAAAAATTGCTAAAAGTTACCCGTGTTTCTCCGACAGCCTTCGCTGTAAATATGACCGATAGCAGCGTGCCGGTGCCGCTGACCCCACCCTTGAATCGTGCTGTGCTTAAGTTGGTGATTTTACCAGTGGTGTTGTCAATCGTGCCAGGGCCGAAAAAGGTACTTACCCCCTCCGCTCTCAAAAAGTCGCCTTCGCTCACCTCAACCACTTCAAGTACAGCAGGATCGAATGCAATGTCAGACTGCCATCCTGCTAAATCCGTAATATCTTTTGCCCTGAGGCGAAGCGTGAAGGTATCGTCGAGGTAGACGGATGTTGTATCTGTGGAAAGGGAGAACGCGGTATCGCTTACATCTAAGGTAGACGGATCCCCCACAGTAATAGTTATATCAGGCGAAGCAGGGGGCATTGCTTTGCCAGCACTGGAACCAGATTGGAATTCACGCAATGCCACCCGTGTTTCTCCGGCAGCTTTCGCCGTGAATGTGACGGACAGCAGGGTGCCCTCACCGCTCGCTCCCCCTTCTGAGATCCGCGCTGAACCCACACCGGTAATTCTCCCATCTGTGTTATCAATCGCGCCTTCCAAAAAGTGGGTTCGTCCCCCATCCTGCCTCAGAAAATTGCCATCCTTCACGCTGTTTGCTTTTAGTACAGCTGGGTCAAATATAATATCGGATTGCCATCCCGCTAAATCGTCGACACCTTTAGTCTTGACATAGACGGTAAATGTCGCGCCAGCTTTAACCTGCGTTGTATCTGTGAATAAAGAGAATCTGGTACCAGGGGGTAACACTGTATATTCGGTATCAGGTGCAAAGCCAAAAAACCCGTTACTATGGGTGCGAACAGTAACTAACAAGACATTTCTACCTGCTTTCAATGTAACAGGAAAGAAATCTTGGTAATCCTCACCGGCCTGCCAAACGAGATCCTCGTGAATTAACACACCGTTAAGCCAGACTTTTAACTCAGCATCGCTACCGACGTACATTGTTGTCTCCTGTTCCGATGGCGAATCCAAGGTGATAGAACCATAGACAACTCCATCAGGGACAGGACGCGGCAGCATAGCATCAATGTTATTCCTTCCGGTAGATGGGATTTTGCGGGATGTCCACTCGTTGTCTCCGATAGACTCCCCCTCTGTTGCACCGGAAGTAGCAATCTCCAACTCTGTTACAGACCCTTTACTTGCTTTTGCAAGCAAATCTGTCTTGCTGTCAAGACGCTCCCCAGGGAGCAGCATCCATAACCACGGACCCGTTATTTTCGGAGCACCTTTTAGGAAAACACCCGGGTTGTCTGCTGTCCCGATATCAGTCTTCTCAGATAATCCAGATAAAGGTGAGAAGTCGGATATCGCGTTGCTCCAAAGGTCAAGTCGTTCCAAGTTTATAAGTCCCGCAAGGGGCGACACATCCGATATGACGTTTTTGTAAAGATGCAATTCTTTCAAACGGGTTAATCCTGACAGTGGTGATACATCAGATATGAGATTATAGGCAAGGTCAAGATACGTCAAACTTGTCAATCCATCTAAAGGCGAGAGGTCTGATATGTAATTATCCCGTAAATCTAACGAAGTCAGTTGTGTTAACTCTGATAGTCCAGAGATGTCTGAAATGCCACAGTCTCGAATCGCCAGATGCCTCAGTGATTTCAATCCGTTTACGGACGGAATCGTTGATACAGATCTATCGCCACCAAATTCTATCCATTGTAGTCTTGGCAACTTTGCCAATGGGGAAAAATCTGAGAGAGGCGTGTTCCGAGCAGCTATGCCTTCCAAACTAATGAGACTCGTAAGCGGCGACACATCGGCTATAGGGTTGCCTGAAATCCCTATCCCGTTCAATTTTATTAACCCCTTCAATGGAGATAAATCTGTTATTGCATTCTCCTCAAGCCCTAACCAGTCTACGTTAGTTAAGTCCGCCAGCGGAGATACATCGGTTATCCTGTTACCCCGCAACTTGATGTTATCTAAGCGTATTAAGCCTGCCAACGGCGATAGATCGGATATCTCATTGCGACGGAATTCTATCCGTTCGAGATTTATCGCATACTCTAGTCCCGTCAGATCGCGGATGTCTCTTTCATCAGCCTCAAGCCCCGTCAATCTCGCCATATCCTCTGTGGTGATTGAAGCACCGGGGGCTTTCCCAAGTGCCTCTTCAATCGCTGTACGGAGATTCGCATCCGGGATGTAAACAGCACCCGTTGGAGTCGGTTGGGTGCGGTCTACAACTATTGGGGTGATGCTGCTGGACTCTTCCGGGGAATTCAGCGCAGCGATTACTTCATCAAACCGATCTGTCCATGTGTCACGCTGCACGTTCCCGCCATCAATAAGTCCTGTCAAGCCCAAGTTTTGTAAACTCGACTTCTCTCGAATCTCTTGAAGAAAAGCATCAGTTTCTAACCCGACAGCAGCCGCAGCGTATGATGCTTCAAGAGGATCATGAAATACTTCATGAAACCGATGTACAGGTTCTATGCCACCGGGGATGCCCCCTGTCTCCTTAAGTGCCATCTCATAACGCGTTTTATCTTCGTCTAAGCGGGCATCCATCACTGCTTTTTCTACATACAATCGCAACGCCTGCTCTTTATCAAATGTCGGATTTCCCGTCCGCTGAACCGCTGCACGCACCGTATCCTCAAACGTCTTCATCCCTTCTGTGTGGCAACCGATACACGAAAGCCCATTCCGCACGGCAGGATCGTCCGCAGCAGGATTAGAAACGATAGTGGTGGGTGCTACATTTATGCGACTACCAGATGCATCCGAGATGTAGTATGCCTGTAAACCGTTGGGAAGATTGAAGATGATCTCACCACCGTCAGGTGTAAAAGAGAGGGGATGTGTGAAGATATTTTGCGCACCAACGCTTCCAGCAAAGTCGTAACTTTTCCAATACGCACCATATCGAGAAGTATGACGTTCCACGACGCGATTGTTATTTGAGACACCTGAGTCGTTGAAACCTGCGCGCCAGACGCGGACCCCCGGCGCACTCTGGATATTCCTCGCGACATTCACATCAAGGTCTCTCTCTAACTCGCGATCTGTTTCTGGAAGATCCAGAATATCGTGATAGAGCGGCGGCAGTGATGCCGTTGCGAGAAACCAGTCGACATGAACAAACGGCACTTCACACCTCATCTCTTCACGCAGATTTGTCAATTTTTCGTTCAGATTTGCTTGGGTTTCAGAATCGAATTCAACCTTATAGGGGTATTCCCTTTCAATCTGTGTCCATGCTTCATTTCTGATATCCCACTCGTAGTGCCGTAAGTCGATGTGAAAGATTGTCTCTCTCGGATCAATGGGTGTCGGTTTTTTAACTTCAAAACCCCAAGATAGACTATTTACTAATTTCGAGAGAGCGACGCTATAGGCACGTAGTGCCTCAGTCGTTTCGCCAGCGTTATAGAGGTGTGTAAGTGTAAAATAACGCGCGAAGGCGCGGTCAAATGGTGCGAGAGATTCGACGTGACCTTCAATCGTTTCAAGCACTTGGTCTGGCGTGATGAAATTGATGTCCGGACGTGTAAAGGTAGTCCAGTCCGGAGCACCTGTTTGAATCCATTGGTGAATTGTATTGAGTGCTTCTTGGGAGATCGGAGGAGCGTTAAGCGGCATCCGTCTTGCCAGATCGGTCTCGATTAACCGCTGGTAGAACTTTGAACCGTTAGGATTTCCGGGGATAATTGCTCCCGAATCAATAAGTTCTCGGCTACTTCGGATGATGAGCTGCTCTGTGAAGGTGCCGTGTTCTCCGTGGCAGCTTGAGCAGTTATGGTCGAGAATCTCATACGCCTGTTGTGCAAGATCCAGTTGCGCCTCAACAGTTTGATACCCCAAGATAAGTATTAGTAGAAAGCTGATTTTGATGAGATTCTTCATGTATTTTCCCTCTACTTGTGGAAGCGAACTGTGCTCGCGAATCCTTTTGGTTACACATTCATTTCGTTATCAACATTTTGCGCGTTTCTGTCAAATCGCCTGCGGTTAGGGTATAAAAATAGACACCGCTTGCGACGGATTCACCGACCTCATTTTTACCATCCCAATACGCTGCGCGACTCTGTTGGTGATAGATACCTGCAGACTGGTGCCCCATACCCAGCGTCCGAATCAACACACCACTCATGCCATAGATGCGTAAGGAGACATCGGCAGATTCAGCGAGCTGATACGGTATCCAAGTTTCTGGATTGAACGGGTTCGGATAGTTTGCCAACAATGCCGTCCTTTCTGGAATGAACGACATTAAAAGACGTTGGAGATTCGCGATTCCCCGTTGGAAGGCGATCGAGCCATCATTTTCAAGGGATGCCTGTGCTATCCAGCCGCGTACCACTGCTGAATCTAATTTCATGCTGTCTACCGCAAGCGCGGTAGGTGCAGCAGAAATTCCGCTGAGTTCACCGAGGTGTTGTGCCACGAGGATAAGGTCTGAGATATTACGCTTTCCATCCTTGTTTACATCGGTTCGAGCGTTCGTCGGTCTGTTCCTTCCCATATCCTGACCTACCAGAATCAGATCCAAAATGTTCGTTAGTCCGTCTCTGTTCACGTCCCATGCGGGTGTTTTTATGAAAAATTTTCTCTCGGGTGGGTTTACTGTATATTCCGCATCCTGTGCGAAACCGAAAAAACCGCTAAAGGCTCCGTGTCCGCGATTGTCAACAGCAACTAATAAGACGTTTACGCCTTGCTTCAGTGTAACAGGAAACGCATCTTGGAAATCGCCAGCACCCCGAAGCACAGGGTTATAGTGAACCAATTCACCGTTGAGCCAAACTTTTACTTCATCATCACTCCCGACAAGCATCGTTGTGTCCTGTTTACGCGGGGAATTCAACGTGACGGAACCGTAAACGACATGGTCATATATTTCCGAACCTGACCCCCAACCGAGCGCATCTGTCATTTCATTGAGGTTATTCCCACCCGTCGGGGAGAGTTTGTGTGCTCTCCATTTGCTATCCCCAACGGATTTCCCGTCAGTTGCCCCAAAGGTAGCAACTTTTACCTCTGTTGCGGCACCCCCACTCGCTTTTGCAAGCAGGTCTGTGTGGTCAAGGCGTGACCCTGGCACAATTACCCATAACCAGGGTCCTTCTATTTTTGGACCGGCTTCAGGGAAAGCGGAGTTAATGAAACTTGAGTGTGAGATAGATGTGTTCTCAGGGAATCTTTCTAAACTTGCTACGTCTGTTATTGCATTGTCGTTGAGTCCCATCCATGTCAAGTTGGGCAAAAGTGTGAGAGAGGATACATCCGTTATCGCATTTTCGCTAAGATCTAACCATGTCAAGTTATTTAGTTTCGCAAGCGGAGATACATCCGATATTACATTGTCGTGAAGTTCTAACCATGTGAGGCTGCTTAACGCTTCAAGAGACGATATATCGGATACTTCATTATGTTTAAGACTCAGACGGGTCAAACCTGTTAACCCTTCCAAGGCTGATAGGTCCGAAATCTCATTATCAATAAGGTAAAGCTCTTTTAAACCCTTCGCGTCCGCTAAGGCAGAGATATCCGATATCTCTCCGCCGCACACATTTATCTCCCTGAGTTTCGGCAATTTCGCCACGGCGGCAAGGTTCACCACAGGCGTGCCCCAGGAGTGATAATTATGCAAGTTAACTAACCCATCAAGCGGTGTGAGGTCTGCCAACGGATTATGGCTCATCCCTATCCATTCCAATTTTATTAGACCCGCGAGGGCGGATAAATCGGATATTGCGTTGTGATGGATCGCTATCCCGCGCAAGTTGATTAAGCCTTGGAGCGGAGAGAGATCGGTTATCAGATTATGCGCGATATGTAGCTGCTCCAAGCCGATTAATCCTTCAAGTGGAGAGAGATCAGATATAGCGTTATTTTCCAACTCTATGTGACGCAGTCTTATCAATCCCGCGAGTGCGGATATATCGGATATTAAATTGTCGTTAAGCCTTAAGTCATCCAGGTTTGTCGCAACTTCAAGCCCTGTCAAATCCTTGATGCCTCTGTTATTCGCATCAAGACGAACCAACCTCGCCATCTCATCTGTGGTAATCCGGGCATTTGGTGCTTTACCGAGTGCTTCCGCAATTGCCGTGTGTAGGTTCGCGTCGGGAATGTTAACGGTTTGTGCCGTTGTGGTTAGTGGAAATATCAAGAACAACATTGTGCAGAGCACGAGTGTATAAACGGAAATATGTTGTGTTTTGGTGAATTGCATGCAGGGTGATCTCCTTTTCTACTACTGGTGTCGCGCTTCGTGAGTACTCCGTTTTGGGACTAAAATAGATGGATTTTCGTGACGCTTTTAAAATAAAAGATACCTTAAAATACGGGGTAATGTCAAGACCTTTTTAGGTTTTTTATCATCCTCTTCATTTTCAAAACTCCATGCTTTAGTTTGGAGATGTAGAAAATGCGAACGACTTTATCCTATCAAAAACTTCTCTCCTCGTCAAAAACCTAATTCTGATACCAAACCAGTTTTTGTATTTCACAAAAAAGTGTTCTTGTGCTATACTAAGTAGATGTATATATGGTAGTTGATGCTTTGTGCCCTGTCAGGGCAGTCTTTGCTGAAGCGAGGTTCCGATGGCAAAGTTCCACAGAACGAAGATTCTCAAAATAGATAGACAAGCTATATTTTCCGATATTCATGCTACATCAGCATCTGTATGGAATGAGTGTTTATCGCTCATGGAATTTTATCAGTATCAGCGTGGTTATCCACATGCTCACAATCACTTCTATTTCGGAAAAGACTGTGAGGGTTGGATGGATAAGAATTTGTCTAAGGCACAACCTCTGCATTCGCAAAGTATACAAGCCATCAGGAAGCAATACTTTAAGTCGTGGAAGTCTTATTCTGCCTTGAAAAAGAGTGGTGGTATTGCTAAGCCTAAACCTCCCAACAAACGCAAAAACTATATGACAACGCGTTGGCTGAAGTCTGCTATCACTTTTGTAGTGGGGAGTTTGTTTGGTAAGCGTGTATTGCTTTCTATGGGGAGTGGTAGACCCAAATTGGAAATACAACTGCCCTCTAACTTTAATATGTCTGAAAACGAACACATCGCAACTATTGATTTGTGCTATAAGCATGGTCAGTGGGAGTTGCATTTCTCGTATAAATATGAGACTGAAGATACTGCGACTGGTGAAGGCGTAATAGGTGTGGATATTGGCGAAATACATCCGATGGTGAGTCATGATGGTAAAGAAACACATATTTACAATGGTCGGTATATCCGTTCGCTATATCGCCAGAGAAATAAAGTGCTTTCTGAATTCAGTCATGCTATCAGCAGGTGTAAACGCCATTCTAAACGCTGGTGGAAACTCACACGTCGTAAATGGAAACGCATCAACAAGATTGACAACCAAATCACAGATGCTCTCCACAAACATACCACCAAGTTCCTGAAATATTGTCAGTTGATAGGCATTGGCACCATTGTTCTCGGCAACTTGACTGGTATCCGCGATAACATTGACTATGGCAAGCGTGCCAATCAGCGTCTACATCAATGGGCGTTTGGTAAGATTACGTCTTTGCTAACTTATAAAGCCGAGGTGTTAGGTATCAAGGTTGTTCAGATAGATGAGGCTTATACATCACAAACTTGTCCAAGTTGCGGCAATAGGAAGAAACCTAATAATCGTGAGTACACCTGTAAGTGCGGTTTTGAGTATCATCGCGATGGCGTAGGTGCGATTAATATTTTGAGAAAGTATCAAGGTTGTTTAGGCGACCCTGTAGTGGCGGCAATGGGTTCTACCCGGATGGCACCGCCCTTGGGCTTTCGCTTGGAAGTCCCTGTTGCTCTGGCTTAAACCCAGAGAATGTTCCTAAAAGGAACAAAAGGAATCTCCAATCTTTAGATTGGAGAGGATGTCAATTGACAAAATTTCGGAAATTTTCAATAATGATTGCAGGCGTGTTACACGTCCGAAGTGTGAGGCAGGGATGTTTCTGCCTCAAAAACCTTAATCTCCATATATAAAAAAGGAGAGAACATTTAGGAGAGAAAAAAGTGATTCGAGTGTTTATTTTTACATTCTGTATTATGCTGCTGGGTGTGTTATTACCCATTGTAGCAGTGGATGCACAACGAGATGAAGCGACAGTCGCTGCAAACTGGACCTTTAATGACGGCAGTGCCAAAGATACCTCAAAGAAAGGATTGAATGGCAATTTCAGTGGAAAACCGAAAGCCGTTGATGGCATCGCCGGAAAAGCGTTGCAGTTTGACGGTGAAGATGATGGCATAAAAATTCCAGATTCCGCGGACATAAATACAGTCGGTCCGTATACCAACCGGACGGTCGCTGCGCTCTTCAACTGCGATGATGTCGGGATTGATAGTCGGAAACAGGTAATTTACGAGGAGGGTGGACGGACGCGTGGCTTGGTCATCTATGTCTACGATGGCAAGGTCTACGTCGGCGGTTGGAATCGCGCTGAATATAACTGGAACGGCGAATGGCCTTCTGCCGAGGTTAAGTCAAAGCGTTGGTATCACGTCGGCTTAGTTATTCGCGATGCAGCCGCTAAGGTAGAGAGCAAAAAGTTTGAGATGTGGTTGGATGGCAAACGCATCGCCCAAGAGAAAGGCGGTCAACTCCATGCACACGGGGATGACATTGGTATCGGATTTACCAACCAAAACGCTGTCTATCATGATGAAGGCGGTAGTGGCACTAACATTGACTGGTTCGCCGGTTTAATTGACGAAGTCATCGTATACGGTTCCGCCTTTGACGAAGGTGATTTTGCTGATCTTGCAAGTCCGCTCAGCGTTGAGCCGCAAGGCAAATTCACAACAACTTGGGCGCACCTGAAAACTCAACGAACGCAAAATTAACCTCAACATCAAAATTGCGTTTTGTAACAATGACAAACTATAAAGGAGATATGCCACAATGGTGAAATATCGTTTTTTTGGGCGCAGTTTACAAGCCAAAACTTGCTATACAAAATATGTGTTTAGCGTTTTACTCATGTTTGTAGTCGTAACCACTTACGCGGCGAAAGATGAAGCAACAGTTGAAGGTGTCTGGAATTTTGACAATGGAGATGCCGCAGACTCCTCCGGAAAAGGTTTAGATGGAACAATCGCTGGGGACCCTGAGGTCGTTGACGGTATTGTTGGCAAGGCACTGCTTTTCGACGGTGAAGATGATGGGGTCAAACTCCCAGATTCTGCCGGTATCAATACAATCGCACAACCTAATTTCTATACCGATCGGACCGTCGCTGCTTATTTTAACTGCACAGATGTTGATATTACCGAACAAAAACAGACAATTTTTGAAGAAGGGGGACGGACCCGCGGTCTCGTCATCAACGTCTTTGATGGGCAAGTCTATGTAGCTGGTTGGAACCGTGCCGAATACCAGTGGGCTGGCGCATGGCCCTCTGCACCTGTAGAGTCTGGGAAATGGTATCACGTCGCTTTAGTTATTCGAGATGCCGATGCCGCAGTTGAACCCGGTAAATTTGAGATGTGGCTTAACGGTGAACTCATCGCAAGTGAAGATGGCGGCGCGCTCTATGGACACGGCGACGATATCGGCATCGGGCATGTCAATGCCAATGCTGTTTTCCATGATGAAGATGGTGCAGGAACCAATATCCACTTCTTTGGCGGTATGATTGATGAAGTCATCGTCTACAATTCCGCCTTCGATGCAGCTGATTTCGCTGAGTATGTAGTCGCAGTCACAAGTGTTCAACCCCAAGACAAATTTACCACCACATGGGCGGCACTAAAAGCACAACGCACACTGCAATAATATTTATTGATAGTTGTGTGTTCTTGTAGGGCGAGGTCTTTGTATCTCAGCCCTACCATGCTTTTTAAGGGGACAAAATATGTTAGGAGCGATTATCGGCGATATTGTTGGGTCTATCTATGAACCCAAGGATCGCCGGATCAAGACTAAAGATTTCCCTTTTTTCAGTGAAGACTGCCGTTTCACAGATGATTCGGTTTGCACAATTGCTGTCGCTGATACCCTCTTGCACGATCTCCCGCCAGCAGAAACGATGCAGAAGTGGGGAAAGCGGTATCCAAGGTGCGGTTTCAGTCAAATATTTACAAACTGGATCCATTCTGAGATGGACGCACCGAATTGTACTTTCCGTAATGGCGCGGCAATGCGTGTCTCGCCAGCGGCATTTCTGAACCGTGAGGATCTGGATGCCGCGCTCACCGCCGCTGATAAAGTGACTGTTATCAGCCACGATCACCCCGAAGGCATAAAAGGCGCGCGGGCGACAACACACGCCATTTGGCTCGCCTATCAAGGCGAAGATGCCTCGACTATCCGCAAGGTTATCACTACTGAATACGGCTACGATTTGACGCAGACGGTAGACAACATCCGACCCGATTACGTTTTCGATATGACCTGCCAAGGCACGGTGCCACAGGCGGTCACGTGTGCTTTGGAATCAGAGAGTTATGAAGATGCCGTGCGGAATGCTATCTCTCTGGGCGGTGATTCCGACACGCTCGGTTCAATCGCGGGTGCTATTGCCGAGGCACTACACGGAATTCCCGCGGAAATTAAGGAACAGGCAGAAAGCCGCTACCTCGTCAATGCGCCAGACATTAGAGACATAATGACGAAAATGTATCGCACGGTGGGCAATTGAGTCATCGGAAACTCTATACATATTATGGATGTAATCGCATTTGAGGCGACTTCAAAGCACTGTAGTTTTTACCACTACCATGCTTTCGCGCGTAACCTGCAGGTTCCGATCATAGCGATTTTTGTTCTGTCCTTCCTTGTCTTTACCCCTTTTCCCGCCCTACCAATAGAGTCCCCTATCCATTTCACAGATGTTACCGATATTGCCGGTATCCACTTTACACACACCAATGGCGCATCGGGTGAGTTCCATCTACCCGAAACCCTTGGTGCAGGGGGTGCCTTCTTCGATTATGACAACGATGGCTATCTCGATCTCTATCTCGTTAATAGTGCTGCGCTAAGCATCCTCTATAAAAATAACGGCGATGGAACGTTCACAGATGTCACTGCGAACGCTGGTGTCGGCAATCAAGGAAGCTATGGACACGGCGTTGCCTGTGGAGATTACGACAATGACGGTTATATAGACATTTACGTAACCAATTTTGGTGCGAATCGACTCTATCATAACAATGGCGATGGGACGTTCACGGATGTCACGGCTAAGTCAGGGACAGGGGATGCGCGTTGGAGTAGTAGCGCGACTTTTTTCGATTACAACAACGATGGCGACTTGGATCTCTACGTTGTTAACTATGTCAGTTATAAGTTGGATGGCTCTGCGCCTACCTGTTTTGAGAATCCCACGTTTGGTTCTACTGAAAAAGTTCGCGGTTATTGTCATCCGAAACACTTTGAAGGCGCACCGGACAGTCTCTACCGAAACAACGGTGATGGGACTTTCACAGATGTCACTGAGGTCGCTAATGTTCGGGATCCGGGTGGCATGTTTCTCGGCAAAGGGTTGGGTGTTGTAGCAGCAGACTTTAATGCCGATGGCAATCCTGATCTTTACGTTGCCAACGACGATACGCCAAACTATCTCTTTTATAACAAGGGCGATGGCACATTCGCTGAAATCGCTATCCTTGCGGGTTGTGCTTACAGCGCGGATGGAATCGCACAAGCGGGTATGGGGGTTGATGCTGGTGATTACAATGGCGATGGTCATCTGGATATTTTCGTCACCAATTTCTCCTATGAGACAAACACCCTCTATCGGAATAACGGGGACGGGACTTTCACCGATGTCAGTTATAAAGCGCGGCTCGGCGAAGAGAGTTATCTCCTTTTAGGATTCGGGACGGGATTTTTTGATGCAGATAACGACGGACACCTTGATATTTTCGTCGCGAATGGACATATTTTTCCAAATGTCGAGCGCACTACAGATGTGATCTCATATAAGCAGCCGAATCAACTCTTTTGGAATCAAGGTGATGGTACGTTTGCCGAGGTGCGACTTGGGGAGCAGCGTGCTGTCAGTCGTGGCACTCTTTTCGGTGATTACGACAACGATGGCGATACAGATGTCCTTGTCACGCAGTTGAACAACAAAGTGACGCTACTTCGGAATGAGAATGGCACTCACAACAATTGGTTTCGCCTCAAATTAGTTGGGATCCGCAGCAATCGTGATAGCATCGGCGCGCGCGTAACGTTGATACTCGGAGATGAATCCGAAACGCGCGAAGTACATGTAGGGTACAGTTATCTCAGTAGTAACGATCCAAGGCTGCTTTTTGGACTTGGAGATCAAACCGTTGTGGATAGACTTCATATCCGTTGGCAGAGTGGTGCTGTGCAGATATTGGAAAATCTCGCGGCAAATCAGGAATTCGTGGTGACCGAACCCCTTTCAAATAAATGAAAAATTGACACGACTTCACCTGTCTTTTCTGCCAGATTTGCATATTAGATGCCAAAGTGGCATGGCTTACATGAAAGAGAGAAATGGCATAGATTTTGCTATATCTTATGCATGCAAGACTGGTTTGGATAAAATAAACACAACGGAGGTTCGTCATGAGATTTGATAGATTTACAATTAAAGCACAAGAAGCACTCGAAACAGCGCAGAATTTAGCCACAGATGCCCAAAGTCCTGAACTGGGTGTTGAGCATCTGATGTTGGCTCTCATTAGGCAGACGGATGGAATTGTCACACCGATTCTTCAGAAATTGGGTGTTGATACCGATGGAATTACGTCAGCGGTTGAGGCTGCTGTCCAAAAAGCACCAAAAGTGCAAGGTGCAGCTTCTGAAATGCGTATCGCCGCGGCACTCCAATCCGTTTTGGATGCTGGATTCAAAGAGGCAACGGCACTCAAGGATGAATACGTCAGCACAGAACATCTGCTAATAGCGTGTGCTGAAACGAAGCAGAACGAAGTAGGTAAAATCCTACGGGAAGTCGGTGTAACAAAAGATAAAATTCTCAAGGCACTCGTCGATATACGGGGTACGCAGCAGGTAACCGATCAGAATCCAGAGGACAAGTATCAGGCACTCACCCGATTTGGCAGAGAACTCACGCAGGAGGCGATTTCGGGGAAACTTGACCCAGTCATTGGACGAGATGATGAAATCCGCCGTGTGATGCAAGTGCTTTCCCGCAGGCGAAAAAATAATCCAGTGCTGATTGGTGAACCCGGGGTCGGAAAAACAGCAATTGTGGAAGGATTAGCACAACGCATCGCTGATGGAGATGTCCCAGAAAGTCTTCGCGAGAAGAGGTTGATTGCTCTCGATTTAGGTGCCCTTATTGCAGGAAGTAAGTATCGTGGTGAATTTGAGGACCGGTTGAAGGCTGTCCTTGCCGACGTTGAGCAGGCGGAGGGGCAAGTGGTGCTCTTCATCGATGAACTCCACACCATCGTGGGTGCAGGTGCTGCAGAAGGTGCTGTGGATGCATCAAACATGCTCAAACCCGCTTTGGCTCGCGGTGAGCTCCGGTGCATCGGTGCGACAACGCTTGATGAGTATCGCAAACACATTGAAAAGGACGCTGCCTTAGAACGACGATTCCAGCCTGTTCAGGTTGAAGAACCTTCGGTTGAGGATACAATTGCCATTCTACGGGGCTTAAAGGAACGCTATGAAACGCATCACGGCGTGCAAATTCAGGACAATGCGATTGTCGCTGCGGCTACGCTTTCAAAACGTTATATCTCCGAACGTTTTCTGCCAGACAAAGCCGTAGACTTGGTAGACGAAGCCGCGTCGCGTCTACGGATTGAGATTGACAGTGTACCAGAGGAAATTGACGAGGTTGAACGCCGCATTATTCAACTCCAGATTGAGCAGCAGGCACTGGAGAAAGAGGAAGACGATGCTTCTCAACAACGTCTCGAAAAACTCATCGCTGAACTTGCCGAACTCAAAGAACGAGCGAACGCGCTCAAAGCCGCATGGCAGAACGAAAAGGCGAATTTAATACAGATTGGCGAGTTGATGGAACAGATCGAGGGACTCCGCATTGAATCGGAGCAAGCCAAACGTACAGGGAATCTCGCCAGAGCTTCAGAACTTGAATATGGACAGATACCCGCATTGGAAGCGCAATTGAAAAGTGTCCGAGAGGCAGTTGAAACGGAGACGCACGGGACACAGATGTTAAAGGAGCATGTGAGCGCGGAAGACATTGCCGAAATTGTGGCGAAATGGACCGGTATCCCTGTTTATCGACTCATGGAGGGTGAGACACAGAAGTTAATCAACATGGAAGAACGTTTGCAGGAGCAGGTCATCGGACAAGATGAAGCGGTGAGTGCCGTCTCTAATGCGATTCGCCGTGCCCGTGTTGGTCTCGGTGACCCCGATCGACCGCTTGGATCCTTCCTTTTCATGGGACCAACGGGTGTCGGCAAGACGCATCTCGCCAAGTCGCTCGCCGAGTTCCTTTTTGACGATGCAAACGCTATGGCGCGTATTGATATGAGCGAGTACATGGAGAAACACACTGTCTCACGATTAATCGGCGCGCCGCCGGGATATGTTGGCTACGACGAGGGTGGTCAGCTGACCGAGGCGGTCCGAAGACACCCTTATTGCGTCATTCTGCTTGATGAGGTCGAGAAGGCACATCCAGAAGTGTTCAATGTCTTGCTCCAGATGCTTGATGATGGTAGAATGACCGACGGGCAAGGACGTACCGTCGATTTCAAGAATGCCGTTGTCATTATGACTTCCAATATCGGGAGTCAGTGGATTAGCGACGCGCTTTTGGACGGAAAAGAGATTCGTCAGAAAGTAATGGAAGCCGTCCAGACGCATTTCCCCCCGGAATTCTTGAACCGTATTGACGATCTGATTGTTTTCGATCGCCTCGGTATTGAGGCGTTGAAACGGATTGTCACACTGGAACTTGTGCAACTGAGCAAACGCTTTGCGGAGAAGGAGATGACCTTAAGGCTTTCTGAATCTGCAAATGAGGAATTGGTAAAACGCGGATTTGATACAGTCTACGGTGCGCGTCCGCTCCGAAGGACACTCCAGCGAGATATTCTCAATCCGCTGGCGATTCAGATGTTGGAAGGTACATTCCACGATGGCGACGCGATCGTTGTTGACTTTGAAAACGAGGAATTTGTTTTTAGGAGGAACTGATAATGCTCAAACACATCATAGATCCCGAAGTTGAAGAATACGAAGATGTTTACGATGACTATGAATACTTCGCAGCCCAAGAGATGGATCAACAAGAGGGCGCGCTCTTGAAACAAGGCAATGAATTCAAAGCCTCTGTCTGGCTAACACCTGAAGAAACTGAGGTTGTGATAGCACTTGCCGAGGAACGCGGCATCCCAGCCGGTGAACTTATTAAAAAGTGGATTCTTGAGCGTATTGATGAAGCGTTAGACCTCGGAACCTAACCGTTCGTAGTAGGGCAATTCTGCGGCGTACTCGCCCAAATGCGAAGTGCATTATTGCCCGTTGTGCCAAAAAGTGCCCAGATATTTTTAGGTCTCACTATAATTTGACATTGCCCAAGTTTGGTGGTATTCTTTAGTTGGAAAGTCTCGGTCTCAAACTGTGTTTGCAACAGAACGGAGGAACCAACAATGAAACACTCAAATTGGACGGAAGCCGATTCAAGCAAATGCAAGCAAATTTGGGCGGAATACAAGGAACAGCACGATATCACTGAGCGAATCGGTCAGACGGCTGGTATCGATCCGAAAAGTTGCAGGATTTGGTTCGGCGAATCCGCCTTAGAAATTGTCAAAAAGCGCGAAACTGAAGGCTTGACTTCTCCGCTTTTCTTTGAACGCGTTGGTTATACAACCTATTTCCGCAAAGGCAGGGGAAGCGATTCAAGAAATTATCAAATGACTTCAGGGACGCGTCTATAGATGTCCTGCAATGGTAGTTCGCATCCGATTGAAGCGAGCGGTAAGATATCTTCAAGTGCGCGAAACTCCGTTTGCCCCCACTGCGTCTTGAGAAGGCGATACTGTTCCACGTGAACCCTATCTTGTGAAACGAGGATGTACTCCTGCAAAGAGGCAAGTTCTTGATAGCACCTAAATTTCTCACCTTTGTCATACGCTTCCGTTGATGGTGAAAGCACCTCTACAACAAGGATCGGGTTGAGAAGTGTGTCAAAGACATTATCCTCAAATTGAGGATCGCCACAGAAAACGACAACATCTGGGTAAAAATAGGCACCTTTCGCGCCCGTCTTTACGCGCATATTACTCATACAGACATCCCAACCAGGCACTCGCGATTGAATATTAAGTTCAGTCGCTATATCTACCGTGATAAGGTTATGAGCGAAATTCGCCCTGGGCATTGCGCGTATTTCTCCGTTGAGGTATTCGCTTTTGACCGTCGCCTTGCGTTCCAAAGCAAGATATTCCTCTGGAGTGAAGATGGTTTGTGCTGCGAGAGATGACATACAAGGCCCCATGAATATGATGTATTTTGAATCTATTGATGTTAAATCATAGCATATTATAAGCAGAATTTCAACGACTTTCAATGTTATTAACTCGGCAAGTTTCGCTTGACAATTTGATTTGTGTAAGGTATAATTGAGAAAACCTATTAACAGAAAGCCAAAAATCAATTATATTTATGAATCGAATTGACCAGAAATTTCAAGCACTCCGACACGAAGGTGTCCGCGCATTTATGCCATATCTCTGTGCTGGAGATCCGAACCCCGAACTTACCTCTAAACTCCTCCTTACGCTTGAGGAAGCCGGTGCAGACCTCATCGAACTCGGTGTTCCTTTCTCCGATCCGATTGCAGACGGACCCACCATCCAACGCGCAAGTGAGCGTGCGCTCACACATCGCATCTCACTCCAGCAGATTCTGGAGATGGTCACGAGCCTCCGTACACAGACAGATATCCCTATTGCCC
Organism: Candidatus Poribacteria bacterium; assembly: GCA_026702755.1. NCBI lineage: Bacteria > Candidatus Poribacteria > Candidatus Poribacteria bacterium. The sequence continues at coordinate 147,440 of JAPPBX010000112.1, forward strand.
TGATGAGTTACTATAACCCGATCTTTCGGATGGGGGAGGCAGCATTTTGTAAAGCAGCACAGGACGCAGGGGTTGACGGTGTCATCGTGCCAGATCTGCCCCCGGAGCAAGCACAATCGCTCCTTGAAGTCGCACCGAACTATAACCTCTCAACCATTTTTCTCGCCGCTCCGACAAGCCCACCGGAACGGATGCAATTAATCGCATCGGTTAGTACAGGGTTTATCTATTGCGTCTCGGTAACCGGCGTAACAGGGGCGCGCGGGATGTTGTCAGATGAGATCGCACCGATGATTACAGAGCTGCGAAAACACACGGACAAACCGCTTAGCGTCGGGTTCGGTGTATCAACACCGGAGCAGGCAGCACAAGTCGCGCAGATCGCTGATGGTGTGATTGTGGGGAGTGCTATTGTCGATGTTGTTGAAGAGAATATGAATGACGAAGCGGGATTGCTCGCTGCGGTGAAGCAATTCGCATCGGAGTTAGCAGCAGGTGTGAAAGCATAATCTACATCCCACGCTTGATACCAAATTCCGCTTCAAACGCCTCCCAAATGTCTTCTGAGATGTCAGCTGTAGCCGCTTCATATCCGTCTTCTACTTGTGCTTTATCCGCGGGACCAAACATAACAACCCCGTCTATGGGTGCAGCAAGACAAAACTGCATTGCGAGATGACGGATATTGACATCACGTTCCTGACACCACTTCCACATTGCGTATGCCTTCGGTTCAGCATCCGGATTCCGTCTGCGTTCATCTTCAACGTTCGGTTCCGCGCCAGTCAAGCCCCCCATGCCTAATGGACTTGCGAGGATGATACCGACATCGTGTTCACGCGCCAACGGCAATGTTGTCTCTGCCACGGATTGGGATAACAACGTGTAGTCCAAGAAGGTAAGAATAATATCAATATGTCCCGTTTCGATGAGTTCTTTGTGGAATTCATGGGAACGTACACCGGCACCGATGTGTCGAACGGTTCCCTCCGCTTTCATTTCTAAAAGCGTATCCAAGGCGCGTCCCGGTGCCAGCACGCTTTCCATGTCAATTGGATCGTGGATAAGCACAGCATCAAGGTAATCCGTCTGGAAGTCTTTGAGACTATTTGTGACACTCCAGCGTGTGCCTTCTGCGGAGAAGTCTTTCCGGCGTTCAGGATGGGTGCCTACTTTCGCTTGCAAATAGACTTTTTCTCTCAATCCGTCAGAGAGTGCTTCCCCCCAGAGGTGTTCCGCGTGCCCTGGGTAGGTGTCGATATAGTTGATGCCGAGTTCAAGACCGCGTCGGATTGCGCCGATGACTTCAGCATCCGGTTTCTGCCACAGCCACGCTGCACCGAGCGCAAGGGCATTCGGACGCATCTCGGTACGTCCCATCCGTCTGATTTCTAATTTCTGCGCCATAACTTTTTCTCTTCCCTTTCTTGATAGAAGTATGCCTTATTGTGCCACCAACGCTTCTTTTAACTTATGTGTAGATTCGGCAAGGGATTCTTGTAGATACGGGTAAGGAAAACCGCCCCACCGATCAGGCGGTGGCTCATGTGCTTGTGCGATCTTCAGATTCACGAAAATAGGTCCGATTTGGTTCCAGATTTTCGGTAGTTCTGCTCCAAGCGCATCTGAGTTGTCAAATTCATAAACTTGTTCAAAGCCTACACCTTTCGCGATCGTGGTCCAGCTGAAACCAGTGTTACCATCAGGGACCGGTTGATTGCCTGTGACCTCGTAGGTGCCGTTGTCACAGACAAAGAGAAGATAGTTAGGCGGCGGCGTATTGAGGGCAGTAATTGTCGCCAATGTGCCTAAACACATCAACATGCTTCCGTCCCCGTTGAGCACGACCACCTTCTTGTCTGGTTTAGCGAGCGCGATGCCGAGTGCGAAGTCGGCGGCATGTCCCATCGCGCTGCCGACCGAGGCATAGTCCAACAGATGTGTTGATATTTTGCCCCACGGCACAGTGAGTCCCATTGTTGTGACAACGATTTCATCTGTACGTTGGTTTGCGATAAGTTGTAGGCACTCTTCCTTGATGAGCATAGTTTTCTCCAATTATGTGGATAGGCGAGGATACAATCCTCGCCAGCGAGAGTTGGGACCTTGATAGGCGAGGATACTATCCGAAATACACGGAAACACCCAAGCAAAAATACCCTCGCCAGCGAGAGTTGGGACCCTGTTTGAGGCTACTTCTCCTCCTCTTTCGGCAAGAACTTGATACGGGGCGGAGTCTTCAATGCAGTTGTCATAATTTGGATGCGCTCCGCGAATTCCGATTCGGTCTCAATGCCGTTAATACCGCCACCCCAGATAGCAAGCGTGCGATAGTTGAGTCTACCTTCCGCGTCAGGCGTTAGAACAACCGGCAAAAGTGGTTTCTCCGAGGCGTTGAGATCAGTCGGCGTGTCTATATCCTGTGCATTGCTGCTGGGAGGTAAAATGAATGCAACGCCGAGTGTGTCTATGCCGCTTGGATCGGTGCCCCAGCTCCATATCCAACCCTGTTCTTTGTCTTCACTATAAGCACCTTTCAGATTTGGGATACCTGTGACAACTGCATAAGCCGGTGATAGGTTTCCGTCGATATGGATATGATGCTCAATCCCCGCGTGTTCTCCGTAGATGAAAGTGGTTGACGTGAGTTTGCCTGCTGTATCTCCGAGTTCACCTTCCGGCAAAATCCTTTGGACGATAGAACGAATGGCACCGTCGGCGAGAATCCGGACGTAGTCCCCCTCAGTAGGAAGCGGGATCATCTCCCCTTTTTCTCGGTGCCACAGCGCGATGCCGCCACACCCTATTAGACCTTCCGATTGCGTTAGTGCGACCATCTCCAGTGTTTCAGGGTTGAGGAGTGCATTCAGTGATAAACCGATTGATTCAGTGACGTTCAACTGACCTTCTGTCTCAGTTTCCTGACCGAGATCCGTTTCGTTGTTGTGTGATTTTCGGACAAAGTAGTTCTCTTGATTCTCAAGATCTCGGATTATCCACTGTTGCTCCGGTTTCTCTATCTCGATTCTAACCTGTTGGGAGAGGGTAACACCGTGGGTCTCGAAATGTTGTCTGAGTTCCGGTGAAAGCGGTTGATCATAATTTAATTCGTGTTGAAACATTACATCCACACTGAAAAGTTTCCTTCGTTTTTTGCCGTAGGTGACGTAATTCCAATTCGGTTTCAGTAGGTATGCAATCAAATTCGATTCTATTGCTGCTACGGCACTCAATTCAGGAAGGATGGCGGCGCGCGTCTGCTTATTGATATCAAGCGTTAGCGTCGCCTTGACATTTGGATCGTAAAGGATTGATATTTCTTTTGTCTCTCCTGCTTCAAAGTCTAACAGGAAGCAGAGTTGATCGCGTTCACCGTCATAGTCCAAATCATCTGCTTGTGCTGGAATCATCACTTCGCGCGGGGCTTCTCCGGTAGCGACGGAGTAGGCTTTAAACGTGAAGTCGGGATTCACTTGTCGGAGTTGCGCTCCGGTCAACACAATCGGTACTTTTTTCCGTGCGATGGGTAATGTATTTTGGATGGAAAGACGGATTTTGCTAATCTTCTGCTGACCCCCTGGCATCGTACAAGCGCAGAGTGTCAGGAGTGTGCCTAAAATAAACGATAAACAGATTGTTGTGAGTAGGGGCTGGGTCACCCAGCCTCTACAAATGTTGTTTCGTGTGTGTATGGTTTTCACTTTGTTTTCCTTATAGATCTGGTAGTACTTCAAGCAGGCGTTCGACCTCAGATGTCGTATTGTAAAAATGGGGTGAGACTCTGATACCACTGCCCCGCTCTGCTGTAATTATATTTTCGGCGTGAAGCATTTCATAGATTTCAGCAGGTGTATGCTGCGCACTTTCAAAGATAACAATCCCGGCTCGCTCCAAGTCCTTTTTCGGTGTAATAACTCGATACCCCCTCGCCTCCAATCCAGCGATTAAACCAACCGTGAGTTCCAGAATGTGCGTTTCAATTGTGGGGATGCCGATGTCAAGCAGTAAGTCGATCGCTGCGTTAAGTCCATAAAGTCCAACGCTGTTGTAAGACCCCTCTTCAAAACGGGTTGCGTCCGGTTTTTGCGTCAAATCGTAATCAAGGAAATCGCGCGGATTTACAACACTTGCCCAACCGATATTGGTGTTGATGAGTTGCTCCCGTTTTTCGTCGGCGCAGTAGAATATCGCTGCTCCTTCCGGTGCCAGCAACCATTTATGCCCGTCTGCGGCGAGAATATCAACGTTGCAGGATTTTACGTCTACTTCAATCGCCCCGAGGCTCTGAATAGCATCAACAATGAACCAAATATTGTGTTCCCGGCACAGTTCGCCGAGTGCCTGAATATCGTTTCGGAAGCCGGAAGCGAACTCCACGTGGCTGATTGTCAAAGCACGTGTATGTGTGTCGATAACGGCAGCAATATCTTCAATAGAAATACGACCATCTCGTTCCGGGACCATACGTGTTTGGACCCCATAACGTTCCTTTAAACTCCACCACGGGTAGACATTGGCGGGGAACTCAACCGCTGTCGTGACGACGTTATCCCCTTCCTGCCAATCTATACCGTTCGCCGCGATGAGAATACCTTGCGTCGTATTCTTCATGAATGCGATTTCTGTGGGGTCGGCGTTGATGAGTTGTGCTGCCGCGCCGCGGCACACCTCAGCAGTCTCTGCCCAATCCTCGGTGTTCACGGCACCGTTCACAGTCGCATCTTCTATGAATCCTGCCATCGCCTCTCGGACCCGACGTGATAACGGAGCGACACCGGCGTGATTCATATAGATATAGGTTTCGGTCACCGGAAATTCACTACGCCAGTCCTGACGTAGTTTGCCATCAGAAGCATTGTTCACTACATGTTTCCTTGTCTGTTACTATTCAGGAGCGTTTCAACCGTGTAATCTTTCACCTGTTTTGCGTTCGCAAACGTGATGAGTTCACCGAACAATCCGAAGCAGAACACCAGAATGCCAATTGTGATGAAGATAGCGCTCAAGTCCAGTGCCGCAACGTTCCACACTTTGAACAGAAGCGTACGAATGGGCGCGATTGGAAGAATTCCACCGATTATAAACAACGCCACGCCAATGGGTCCAAAGAACCGAATAGGTCTCCGCTTACATTGAAAGATAAAGAAACGTGCAAGTGCTCCTAACGTCGGTGTTTCCTGTTGTACGGACGAGGTCACCTCGCCCCTACGGATTTTATCCTCTGTTATCCACCCAAGGATTAGCAGAACTATTGCTAAACTGAGACAGCTCAGTGCTGCGATGCTCGCATCTCCGAACAAAACACGCCCTAAAACAAAGAAAGGGAGGCTTAGGAATGCAGCGGTGCGAAACGCTCTCTGCTCAGGTCTGAAAAGGATTTTTGACAACCGTTTCCACAGCGAAATTTTTTGGGATGTAGGACGCTGTGCGAAGACGGAAATAATGAATTTGAATGCTATAATGTCCAACATCACACGCCAGACTCTGCCGAGTCCGTACTTACTTTGTCCGAAACGCCGTGGGTGATGTGTGACGACAATTTCAGCGATCCGCGCCCCTACTACCGTGGACATCGCCGGAATAAATCGGTGCATCTCTCCATAGAGCGATACCTGCTTGACAACTGATGCGCGGTATGCCTTAAGTGAACAACCATTGTCATGGATAGGGACACCAGTTACCTTGCCAATTATCCAATTTGCAACGACAGACGGGACACGCCGTGTCAAGAATTTATCCTGTCGATCTTTCCGCCAGCCGCACACCAGATCGTAGCCTTCATCCAGTTTTTGAAGCAGCTTCGGAATGTCCGTCGGATCGTTTTGCAAATCGCCGTCCATACTGATAATCCGTTGTCCCCGTGCGTATTCAAATCCTGCCGCCATCGCAGCTGTTTGTCCAGCGTTCTCTCGGAATCGAATGACCACCAACTGCGATTTTTCTTTGCTCAACTCAGCAAGTACCGCGAAAGTTTTATCGCCGCTCCCATCGTCTACGAACAACACCTCATAAGTCTCACCAATTGCCTCACATACTGCTTGAATCTTTTCAAACAGCGGGCGAACATTCTCCTCTTCGTTGTAAACCGGGACTACGATAGATAACGTCGGTTTTTCGTCCATTTTAATAGTTGTCGGTTCTTACTGCCAATCCGGGGAGTTCAACAGAATCTGATGTGCTTCGGTGAGTGAATCGAAGGTGCCAGCATCAACCCATTTGCCTTGCACAAAAGTGTATTCAAGTTCAGCACGACGGATATAGGCGTTATTGACAGCCGTTATCTCATATTCCCCACGGGCTGAAGGTTCAATAGTGCGGATGATGTCAAACACGGACGCGTCGTAGAAATAGACACCTACTACCGCGTAATCACTCTCGGGGTGTATCGGCTTTTCCTCAATCGCGACGATATGATTCCCGTCCAAAGTCGCGACACCATAACGCTCCGGGTCATCTACCTGTTTGAGCATCACGCGTGCGCCAGTTTGTTGCGTGCGAAAATCGGAAACTGCTTGGTGGATGGGTGCCTCAAAAATATTATCGCCGAGCAAGACGACAATTTTGCCACCGGTGGCAAACCCTTCCGCCAACGCCAGCGCGTGTGCGATCCCTTTCGCCTCCTCTTGCACCCGATAGGTAAATTCACATCCGAAGTCTTTACCACTTCCTAATACATTCACAAAGTCTCCAACGTATTGCGGGTTGGTTACGATAAGAATATCAGTAACACCTGCCGTCGTGAGTTGCTTGACGCTGTGAAAAATCATCGGTTCGTTACCGACCGGGAGTAGGTGCTTACTTGTAACTTTGGTGAGCGGATGCAAACGGGTACCGAGTCCACCTGCGAGGATTACACCTTTGAGCATAGCTTAGCTATTTTCTCCTCGTCCGGGGAAGGTGAGTTCAGCAACACCGGACTTATCCAAATCGCCCAATCCGAGTTCAATCATCCGGTCGTACTGTGCCTTCGTTGCCTGCGCGAGTGGAAGCGAAATACCAGCATCGTCTGCCAAATCGAGGGCGATGCCCGAATCTTTCGAGGCATGAGCAGATGAGAAATAGCATTCATGATCGCGTGCTTCCATATCTTCGCCATCGGTTTCCAAGACGCGGGAGTTTGCGCCTGTTTGTGCGAAAACCTCCTGTAGCATCGCCAGATCCAATCCGAGTGCGGCACCCAAACCTAACCCTTCGGCAAGTCCTGCCGTATTGATGTTCATTACCATGTTGACGAGTGCTTTCACCTGTGCTGCCTGACCGGATTCACCGATGTAACGAAGGGAAATGCTCATTGAATCCAGAATTGCGCGTGATTTGTCGAATGTTTCCTTTTTACCGCCGCACATGAGGTAGAGCGTGCCTTCCCGCGCTTGTGTAATGCTGCTCGCCATGCACCCTTCAAGACTCTCTGCTCCGTGCTTTGCGGCGAGTTGTTCGATGTCCACGTGGACCTGCGGGCTGATTGTTGCACAGTTGATAAAAACTTTGCCGGAGGCACCTTGAAGTAGGCTATCCGCCGCATCGTCCGAGAAAATCTTTCGCATCGCCGCGTCATCCGTGACAACAGTGATGATATAGTCTGCGAGTGCTGTGACCTTCGCGAGTTCCTCCGCTGCCGCTGCTCCAATTTCTGTTGCGAGTTCTTGCGCGCGTTCGCTTGCGACATCGTATACAACGGTCACATCAAATCCTTCGTCATTGAGATGTCGAGCGATGTTCGCTCCCATTCTCCCTACCCCTACAACACCAATTTTGTAATCAGCCCTATTTTGTGAATCTGCCATGCTTGTCTCCTTACTGTTGTGAACCTTCACACTGCACATTTATATTACTGAATGAGTTATCTGGCGATTGGAATGCCAACCGCTTTACGTAAGTTCCATTTTTACATATTTGCAGATGTTTGTCAAGTGTTTCGTTCCCTTTGGGTGTGTAAATATTTTGGCAGCGATTCGTCCGTTGATGCGGCTTATCAAATATATCAAAGCCTCTCGGATCGGGAGAAGAGTTTTCTGCTCCTACAAAGAATTTTACAACCGCCTCTCAGACCGCATGGTGACCGATTTGTCTGCCAATTTTGAGATAATCAAAATTCTTCTCCTTTCTTCTCCTAAACCGTTGTTTCTGTGCCGGGTTGGTTGCTGAAAAGCATCCTCAAGGAAGATAGAGATATTGCCTATGAAGACTTTTCTGAGCGTCTCGCAGGGGGGTTGTGCGCCCCCTTCTTTGTCCTTTTTTGAAGTTTTCAGCGTTTTCATTTTTTACCTCTTTATATGTTCTGAAGTGTTGGGCATAACGGCTATGGAAATTTATAGTGGATCTTAGCACTAATGAGACACACCAAACGGGTGGGGTTAGGGAACCGCACCATAGGTGTCAATTTAGTCAAATTCAATCCGTCCAGACCAGTACCGTAGGTTGGGTTGAGCGGAACTGAGAAAATGATACCAACACCCCAAGCATATTTTACGACTCTACATCGTCCTATCAATCAAGAAGATAGCAAAACCCAACGCTAACCTACCGACATGGTTGTAGCGTTTGACCTAAAGAACGTTGGGTTTCGCTGGGTTTCTCTATGCATAAGCGGGTATATCAGGTAGGATGTCCTTTGAGATATCTACCTTTAATTTTCAACACCGCTCAACCCAACCTACAGAACTGAGACCATTTTCTTTATAAAATTGACACCTATAGGTATATTATAGCATATATATCAACATTTGTAAAGTTAAATCAAATTTAGTTATTAAGTTTTGAATGTTAAAATATTTACACACCCAAAATTTAAAAAAGTGTTGACATTTTTTGCAAATTTGTTATAATCTTCAGAACGATATCTTCAGAACGATGAACGGAAGCCGGTTAGTTAACCTTTTCTGGCTGAAAATATACCGGCAGATTTCTATTTTCCTAAGGAGGACTCACAATGAACCGTTTTACATACGACTTCGGTCTTCGAATAGATCGAGCTCATCTTCTCATCCTTGCCTTCGCGTTTCTCGCAGTGACGATTCTCGGTTGCGGGGGAGGCGGCATTAGTATCGTTCCTCTCGGTGCGAAGCTTCAGAACGCTGACACCGCGTTTGACCAAGCAGAAACAGTTGAAGTGCGCGACGATGACCCAGAAAAGATGGAGAAGAATCGCCAGAGGCAGCAGGAACTTTATGATAGAGCGATGTCACTCTATTTAGAGGTCATCGAACGCGACACAAAAGGAAAATGGGCACAGCGTGCACATTTCCAGATCGCTAAAATCTACAAGCGTCGCTACGACTGGGATAAGGCAACTGAGCATTATCAAGCTATTGTGGCGTTGGATCCCACTGGGTATTACGCAAACGAAGCAAAAAGCGGAACGGCGAACATTCGGAAGAACCGTGAGATCATTAAGGCAAAGCGGGCTGAATACCAAAACTATAAAGCTATTTACGATAATTCGCCGACAGAGGAGACCTTTAATATTGCTGCAGAGGCACTCTACGAGGTCGCACGCGCTTATGAAAGTTTGGAGAATTATACCGAAGCCATCCGCAATTACGAGCGAATGGTAGAGGAGTTTCCTGCGCATTCCAAAGCATCGCAGGCACAATTCCAGGTTGGCAACGTCTATTTTTACACGCTTTATGACTATCTCGGTGGATGGCCCGCTTATCTTGCAGTCACTGAGAAGTTTGAAGATTCTTACGAAGCATCCCAAGCAGGGACGCTCCTTAAGCAGACAGCGGATATTCTCCAAGAAATTAACGAACTGAAGGACGAAATTGATAAGTATCGCAATAAGAAAGCGGTCCAATACCAAAAGACTGGACGGAAAATTACCCCTGCTGATATGTGGGTGATGGGATACGGCGATCAAGTCGTTCAGAATTTCCAACAAATTGCGGGGAACTGGGAAAAACTTCGCAACTACCCGCGTGCTATTAATGCCTACAAGACATTGGCGAGAGACCTATCGCATAAGAAATTTGCTGCGGCAGACGCACTCTATCGTACCGGGACCCTCTACCAGCAGAATGGTGAGTACGAACGGGCAATTGCGGCGTATGACAATCTGTTTGAACTCGCGCCGGAGTCTACGTGGCGGAACGAAGCCGTTTATCAACAAGCGGTTTGCTACCGTTCTATCCGTGAATTTGGTGCCGCTTATGAAGCCTTCAAAGCCTATATGAGCATTACGAAGGGAGATGTACCCTACCTTCGTGAAGCGGAGCAGATTGTACGCCAATATGAACTTGACCAAGACGAAGATGGATACAAGTTCTACGAGGAGCAAGAAGCGGGAACATCCGACCAGGATGCAAGCTCTCATCCCGGGATGGGTAGCTAATCCCAATTTTAGGGAAACCACCTTCCCACACCTCGGTTTCCCTATGCTGCTTTAGCAAAAAATGTGAGTCGTATGTTGTAGGGCGAGACTTCCCGGTTTCGTCATCGTTCGTGGACACACGAAGATGAACGCCGTGGGAACTCGCCTCTACAAACACAACTCAGCATCACATTTTTAAAGGCTTGTTTGAAGCCTGTCCCCCACAGAGGCGTGCGGACAGCGCATTAGATGAACAGATGAACGCGGGAACGTTCCTCCGGTGGTAAGTAGTTGAAAACTTTTTGCCGGATAAGCTCCGGCGTGTAGCGGCGCGAGAAGTGCGTTAGGACAATATGCTCACTCTCAATATCGGCTAACATAGCAGGTAACATCTCAAGATGTATATGCATCGTCTTTTTCGCACGTACCCGATGCTCCGGTAGAATAAACGTGCATTCGCAAATTAGGACTTTGCACTGTTTGAGTAACGGATGCGCATCAATCGGGATGTTTCGCGTATCTCCTAAGTAGGCGATTAAGGGCAACTGCACCTCTTTTGTTACTTCTACCCCTGACTGTCTCAGTTCCGCGATGTCGCGCCCCGACAAGTGTTGGAATTCCGGTTTGAGTTTCTTGCGAACCTCACAAATCAGATAAGAGACCGCAGGTACACTGTGGTTGCCGGGCAAAATGTGCGCGACTAAGTTCTGCCGAAACGGAATCGCATCGCCTGCCCGAACAGGCGTGATTTGATATGCCCAGCTTCTCCCCGTGTCCAACGCCGAGATTCTATCGAGAATGTGCATCAATTGTTTAGAGCCGCTCCACGGGACGTAAATATTCCCCGGTGGTATCCCCGAAAGCCAGCGTTGACTGATATAAATGGGCAACCCAAAATAGTGATCTAAGTGGAAGTGGGAAATAAAGACGTTGCCGATGCCGATAAAATTCATCGGACATCTGCCTAAATCGAAAACAAGGTCTAGCTCTTTCACGCGAACATAAGTCGCGACAGCGGAGCTGGATTTTCCCTCAAGTGTTAAATTATCACAGTGCAGTAGTGCCATATTGAATAGTTTTAATCATCAACTCGTGCCTTTGAAAAATGTAGAAGACGAGTTGATGGTTAAGGTCGTCAGTTATCAGTTGTCAGAAGAATAAACATCAGTCTATTCACGCCTTACGAAAGGACAAAAAATGCGTATCGGAATTATTGGCGGCAGTGGTTTTTACCAGATGGAAGGCTTAACGGATATCGAAGAAATCGAGATCGAAACCCCATTCGGCAAACCGAGCGATGCCCTTATTCTGGGCAACCTTGATGGGAAGCCCGTTGTTTTCCTACCACGACACGGTGTTGGTCACCGATTACTCCCGTCTGATATTAATGTCCGTGCCAATATCTATGCTTTAAAATCGTTAGGTGTTGAATGGCTTATCTCCGTTAGTGCCGTAGGCAGTCTGCGACAAGATATCGAACCTCGCCATTTTGTTGTACCGGATCAACTCTACGACCACACCAAGGACCGGAAATCTACCTTTTTCGGCGACGGTATTGCCGCCCACGTCAGTCTCGCACATCCTTTCTGTTCACAACTAAGTTCCTTTTTAGCGTCATCAGCTACAGAAGCCGGTACGGTTGTCCATAACGGTGGTACCTACATCTGTATGGAGGGACCGGCGTTTTCTACACAAGCGGAATCCGAACTCTACAGGCACTTCGGGTTTGACATCATTGGGATGACTGCCGCACCGGAAGCCAAACTCGCCCGTGAGGCTGAAATTTGTTACGCCGTCCTCGCATGTTCTACCGATTACGATTGCTGGCATCTTGATCACGATAACGTCACAACCGAGATGATCCTTGATAACGTCCGTTTCAACGTTGAAACTTCTAAAAAAACGGTCCGAGCTGCTGTCGCTAAGATCCCTGAAGGTAGGCGAACCTGCGCGTGTTCAACCGCCCTTCAATACGCACTCGCGACGCATCCCGACAAGATATCGGTCGCTAAACGACACGAGTTAAAGTTACTGTTGGACAAGTACTTGGCGTAGCGTCTCGAAGATCCTATCCGCCTCCGCTTCTGTCAGAATTAGGGGTGGTGCGATGTAAATGATGTTCTCCGGTTCGTCAACGGCGTGCCCGATTTTTCCGACGATGACACCTTCTTCTCGCAATTGCCCCACAATTCGGTTGGTTGTCGCTGTTTCCAGATGCGTCCCATCCGCTTGAACGAGTTCCACCGCGAGCATCAATCCCTTGCCGCGGACATCACCAACAATAGATAAATCACGCAACGTTTCTAATTTCGAGTGTAGATAAGCACCTACCTTTTCGGCATTTTCCCAGAGCCGTTCCTCTTGCAGAATTTTGAGGTTAGCAACGCCTGCAGCACACGCTACTGGGTGCCCACCATAAGTGCAGACTTGGGCAAATTCTCTATTTTCATCGGTTTCCCCGAGGAATGCATTGAAGACTTTAGTTGAAGCGACACACGCACCGAGTGGTAGATAACCGCTTGTCAACCCCTTTGCCAGCGTGATGATGTCAGGCTGCACGTCCCAATGTTCGCATGCAAACATCTTTCCGGTGCGTCCAAAGCCTGTGATTACCTCGTCAAGGATGAGTAGCAACCCGTAATCGTCACAGATTTGCCGCAGTTTTGGAAAATACTCATCTGGTGGGACGATTACACCACCGCCACCGATAATGGGTTCCGCAATGACTCCAATTACCGTTTCTGGACCTTCCCATTGGATCATCCGTTCAATTTCATCGGCGCATTCAGTGTCGCAGGACGGATAATTGAGCCCGATAGGACATCGATGGCAGTAGGGCGGATGGGCATGTAAAAACCCCGGAACAAGCGGTTCAAATGCTTTCCGTCTACGTGCTTGTCCTGTTGCCGATAGCGCGCCATACGTAAAGCCGTGATACCCACGGTAACGACTGATAATCTTGTAGCGATTTTCTCCCGGATAGGTTTGCCTGCCGTACTGCCTCGCCATTTTGATTGCTGTTTCGTTCGCCTCCGAGCCGCTGTTGGAAAAATAGACGTGGTTCAAATCACCGGGAAGGCACGCCGCGAGCTGCTCCGCTAATACAGTGGCGGGAACGTTAATCTGTGAATGTGGATAGTAAGACAGTTTTTGTATCTGCGCATAGACAGCATCCGCAATCTCCTGTCGTCCATAGCCTACATTGACGTTCCAGAGCGCGGAGTAAGCATCTAAGTATTCGTTGCCTTCCGCATCTACAAGCGTTGTCCCGTGCGCCGATTCAAAGACGACTAACGATGTTTCCTCGAGGCGTTGATGTTGAAACAGCGGATGCCACACGTGTGCTTTATCAACTTGTCTATAGTCTTTTGTCATATTTTTTCCTATCGTCATTGGCTGTCGGAAACCATCAGCCATCAGGTCCCATCAGAAGTCACACGATCATGATGATCGTAATTGTTTGATTCCACAGCCCTCTTTGCTGATTGCTGACCGCTGACTGCTGATAGCCAACTACATAGAAACAGGCGCGGAAATGCCTAAAAGTGTTAGTCCGTTTTTCAATACGCTTTGCACGCACCCAACCAAAATAAGCCGTGCGTACGTTTTTTCCATGTCCGACGGATCCAGTACTCGGTGTTGATTGTAATATGGATGAAAAAGTCCTGCCAGTTCATGTAGATAATGTGGAATGCGATGCGCTTCCCGAGCCTCCGCGCTCAGAAGCACGATTGATGGGAACTCGGCTAATTTCCGTATTAACTCGTGTTCCATCGGTTCTGTGAGTCGTTTTAGGGAGACATCTTCAATTGGCTTCGGTGTAATTCCCTGTTCATCTCCCTGCTCGAAAATGCTACAGCACCTTGCGTGCGCGTATTGAATGTAGAAGACTGGGTTCTCGCTGGCGTGTGTTACTGCCAATTCCATATTGAAATCGAGGTGCGTGTTATTGGCACGCATCAGGAAAAAATAGCGCGCAACATCCACAGCGAATTGCTCGTCGACAGTCTCCGCGAGTTCGTCAATGAGATCATCAAGAGTGAGAAACTGTCCGTGGCGTTTCGACATGTCTTGCCGTTTGCCCTCTGCATCGACGAGGTTGACCTGTTGAATGATAGAAATTTCGAGCCAACCGTCGGGTAAACCGAGTGCCTTGACGAAGTTTTTGAGGCGGGTGATATGTCCTTGATGATCCGGTCCGAGCAAATCAATAACTGTTGTGAATCCTCTATCGAACTTGTCGCGGTGATAGGCAGCATCTGGCACAAAATAGGTGTATTCGCCGTTGCTCCGGACAACGACGCAATCCTTGTCATCCCCAAAATCTGTCATCCGAAACCAGGTTGCACCTTCCGCTTCATAGAGATATTCCTTCTCGCGAAACACTTGAACGATCTCCTCCGGCTTTCCGCTGTCTCGAATCGCTTTCTCACTTGACCAGACATCGAAATTGACACCGAAACGTTCTAAAGATGTTTTTTGCTGTGCTAAGATGTGGGCAATGCCTTTGTCCCGGAACGTTGCCACTCGCTCTTTTATCTCAAGTTGAAGATAGACATCACCTTCTGTGTCAGCTACAGTTTGTCCGAATTCCCGAAGATATTCCCCTTGATAGCCGCCCTCCGGAATTTCTAAACCCTCTTCACCGAGTGCCTGCCGATAACGGACATCAATTGATTCACCGAGGCGTTCCACCTGTCCACCGGCATCATTGACGTAGTATTCCCGTATGGCATTGTAGCCTATAGCATTTAGGAGATTGACGAGAGTATCCCCGACTGCCGCAGCGCGTCCACTGACGATGTTAATCGGTCCCGTAGGATTCGCACTAACGAACTCAACCTGAAGTTGTTTCCCTTCTCCTTTGTTGCAGGTGCCATACCCTGCCTGCATCGCAGCAATTATCTGGAGAGTGTCGTAGAGCCAGTCATCGGCGAGGTGAATATTGATGAAGCCAGCACCGGCAATGTCAATTTGACGGATGGTTGGATGAGCATCAAGATTGATGTGTGTGACAATTATTTCGGCTATTTTGCGGGGTGCCATCCGTGCCTGTTTCGCGAGTCCAAGAGCAATCGGGGTCGCAATGTCCCCGTGTTCAGGCATCTTTGTTGGTGAGAACGGTATTTTTGGCACTTCGAGTATCGTGAGTTCCCCGGCAGCAACAGCCGCGTCGATCGCGCCTTCTATAAGGTCATAGATTTCTGATTTAATTGTATCCATATCAGCAAACGTGGGATGTTTATTTACCAGTTTTCTATAGAGTTCACATTTTCAACACGGAAAATTATATCATAATAGGAAGTGTATGTCAAATAGGGCATTCAGTTTTCAGGTTTTTATACCAAATCTGAAAAATAATTTTCACGCCTCTGGAAGCCTATAAACACCCCGTCGAACCTTTACAATTTCACCGAGCCCCACAAGGCGCGTGAGTTCTGTATTGATTGCTTTTGGGTGT
>JAPPBX010000113.1 GCA_026702755.1 Candidatus Poribacteria bacterium
CTCCGACGATACAATTGTCTGTCTGATTGAGCCGCAATGGCAGAAGCGAGAAGCATCGCGTCTGCACGAACGGATGTGGGAAATCTATCAACAAAAACTCCATGAATCTCATTTTGTTGTGCCACCGGATAAACTCTTAGTTCCCTTTGAAACCCTCACTACACAGATAGAGCAGTATCCCGTCGTCTCTTCGTCTTTAGCACCGCCACGTGAAATTTCAAACAACAAATTGGCACCGATGCCTTTTGGAATGGAAGCACTCGCTTTACCATCAGGGAACTATCAAACAGTTATCAATCAGATTAAAACCTGGGCGCAGCAAGGAAAACAAGTTCATCTCTTCTGCGAAACCCCACAGCAATCCAAGCGGGTGTCGGAAATCTTAGCCGAACGCGACTTGTCACCCCCTGATATAGATATCAGCGTTGGTGCGATCAGTCAGGGTTTCTTCAACGAATCACTAAACCTTGTTGTTATCTCCGAAGATGAACTCTTCGGAAACCGGCACCATCGTCCAATCCGCCGCCGTCCACCTACAGATGGGACTCCTATTCTCAGTCTTATCGATCTCAAAGTTGGGGACTATGTTGTTCACGTCTCCCACGGTATTGCCGTCTATGATGGTATACGTCGATTGGATATTGATGGCAAGCTTCAAGATTTTCTGGTGCTCAAATACAGTGACGATAACACGCTCTATGTGCCTACTTATCAGGTCGATCTCGTGCAAAAATACATCGGTAGTAAGGATGAGACCTATAAACCGCGTCTCGACCGTCTCGGTGGTCCCGCTTGGCGCCGTCGAAAGGAGCGCGTCAGAGCCTCCATACAGGAGATGGCAGATGAACTCCTGAACTTATACGCGCTCCGACAAGCCCAGAAGGGGTATAGTTTTCCGGCTGAAGTCCCTTGGCAAACCGAGTTTGAAGCCCTTTTCCCATACCAAGAAACTAACGATCAACTCCAAGCTATTGAGGACGTTAAAGCCGATATGGAAAATGAACGCCCGATGGATCGGCTCGTCTGTGGTGATGTCGGATACGGTAAAACAGAGGTGGCCCTCCGTGCCGCCTTCAAAGCCGTTATGTCGGAAAAGCAGGTCGCAATTCTCGTCCCAACGACTATCCTCGCGCTTCAGCATTATGACACTTTTGAAAAACGTTTTCAGGATTTTCCAGTTCATGTTGAGATGCTAAATCGTTTTCGGACACCAAAGGAGATAAAGAAGATTAAGGAAGGATTGGCGAAAGGCACTATTGATGTTGTTATCGGGACGCATAGTTTGCTTTCTAAAACGCTGACATTTGACAATCTCGGACTCCTTATCGTTGATGAGGAGCACCGATTCGGTGTTAAACATAAGGAAAAAATCAAACAGTTTAAAGAGACGATTGATGTGCTTACGTTGACTGCGACTCCAATCCCACGGACACTCCACATGTCACTCGTCGGTATCCGAGATTTCAGTGTTATTAATACACCTCCCGCAGATCGATTGCCGATTCAGACGCATGTTATGCCTTACGACTCCGAAGTCATTCGTGAAGCAATCACTGCAGAATTGAGTCGCAGCGGTCAGGTGTTCTTTGTCCACAATCGCGTTCAAGATATTCAGAGTATTGCCTTAACTGTCCAACACCTGGTCCCTGAGGCACGAGTCGCTGTCGCACATGGACAGATGCCTGAGCGTGAATTGGAGAGCGTGATGCTTGAGTTTGTCCGCCATAAGCACGATATCCTCGTCTGTACAATGATTATTGAGTCCGGACTCGATATACCTAATGTGAATACGATCTTGATTAATCGAGCAGATGCCCTGGGCTTGGCGCAACTCTATCAGCTACGCGGACGGGTGGGTAGGGCTACCACACAGGCTTACGGATATCTGTTCTACCCACAGCACCACGCAATTACCGAAGGTGCACAGAAACGACTTCGGGTCATTGAGGAATTCACCGACCTCGGTTCTGGCTTTAAAATAGCACTCCGAGATCTTGAAATTCGCGGTACAGGGAACATCCTCGGGGCCGAACAACACGGACATATTGT
Source organism: Candidatus Poribacteria bacterium (assembly GCA_026702755.1). Classification (NCBI taxonomy): domain Bacteria; phylum Candidatus Poribacteria; species Candidatus Poribacteria bacterium. The sequence goes on from JAPPBX010000113.1 coordinate 2,050, forward strand.
TACCATTGGTTATGAACTTTATTGTAAACTCCTTGAAGAGGCTGTAATGGCACTAAAGGGAGAAAAGGTCGAAGAAGCACTTGATACACGTATTAGTTTGCCAGTTGAAGCCTATTTACCCGATGATTATGTCCCTGACAGTCGTCAAAAGGTTTCTGTCTACAAAAAAATTGCTGGATTGAAAGACGATACGGTTCTCAAAGAACTTCGCGAGGAACTGCAGGATAGGTACGGACCTATTCCTGAGCCGGTCGAGATGTTACTCGAAATTGCGAATCTTAAGCAACAGAGCAACCAACTCGGTATTAGTGCTATTGTTGCCGGAAAGGAACAAGTAAAAATCACCTTTGACGAGCAGAACCCGCGAATTAATGTGAAGAAATTCATTGAAACAGTACACAAAAATAAGAACCTTCAGTTGCAACCACCTGCACAACTTAAAATTCGCATGCCAGGTGTGACTGGCGCGAATATGTTAACCGAATTGCAGCAAACCCTGAAGTTGTTTGTTGTGTAATCGTAAAGATGAAAGGCCAACGAAAATAGACGTGCTGCGCGCACTATCCAAAGCGCGTAAGCCTAACCAACGGGCAGGCTGGATATACGGAAATGTACTGTATTTCCTAAACTGACCTGACCGAACCGCAAGGAACATTAAAAATATGAAAAAAACGATTACTGTTTTTGTAATTGTCGCTGTCACCTGTCTACTCACGTGGCGATTTGTTCAGTCTGACGGGCATGAGAAGTCTATGCCTGCTGTCGACGAAAACCAAGTGATTTTGGCAGAGTACAAATGGAACGACACAGCTTATCAGATCTCGCTGGCAGATTTAAACGCCGCGATTTTAGAATTGCCGGTTTACCGGCAGCAGAACTATGACAACACAGCGGATAAAGCCGAGTATCTTGAGGAATTAATAGAGGAACGGCTCAAAATCCTTCGTGCTACGGATGATGGATTTGATGCACTTCCTGAACACCTTAAAAAACTTGAGGATTATACACATCAGCTCATGGTTGAAAAATTAACCGAGGCTGAAGTCGATGCCAAAATCGTCCATACCGACGAGGATCTCATGGCACATTATCAGGCAAATCTCAGCGAGTACGTTGAGGAAGCAAAAGTCCGCGCAATCTGTATCACGCTTGATGACGAAGACTTTGCTTATGAGACGATCGATGCCATTAAAGCCGGAAAAGACATCGTTGAGATGGCGATGGAACTTTCTGAAGCTGGCAAACTTGGTGCTGGACCCGGCACGAATCAGGATGATCCGGGGAATACCTATCTCTTCTCGAAAGGTGCTTCCGCGCGTTGGTCAGAATTCATTGACGCTGTTTTCGAGATGGAAGTTGGCGAATTGACGGATGCCGTCTTTGAAACCGAAGTTAACGATACGGTCTTTTACCTCATTTTCCGTAAAGAGGAACACCAGCCAGAACGGCAGCAGGAATTCGAGGAAGTGAAAGATGACATCAAACGAACGGTTGAGCGTGAAAAGAAACGCGCACGCATCAATGAATGGGTCGCCGAGATCTCTGAAAAAGGTAAATTGAAAACTTATCCTGAAAATATCCCAGAGCCGCCGCAACCTGAGGATACGGAAACTGAGGAATCAGAGGAGTCAGACGAGTAGATTAATAGTTGTCAGCATAGGGTTGGACCGCTTTTAGGCATCAGTCCAGATAACGTTGTGGCCGTTACGAACGTTTATAGCCGCCATACGCTTAACTGACAACTGACAACTGATAACTGATAAAAAGGAGTTAGAAAAAATAATGCTCACAAGAATTATCCCCTTTATCGGCAAAATGGATAGCCAGGTACGACTTCCGGTTATCCCTCTATTTTTAATTGCGGTGATTGCTATACACCCGGTTTTTTATAGTTGTAGTGACAAAGCAATCGGCGCAGATGGTACTGTCATCGCGGAATTTGAATGGAACGGTAAACAGCGAATCACCCTGGAAGAGATGCAGCAGGAGATTAGTGAGCTCCCTGAGTACAAACAACGCCAATATCAGGACAAAGAGGGACTCGAAACCTATATGCTCCTCATGGCGGAAAGTCGCTTGATTCTCAACCTCGCTCGCGATCAAAAACTCAATGAAGACCCCGAAATTCTCAAGAAAGTCCAAGATTATCTTCACGAGTTAATGGTTAAGCGAATTACCACTCAGGAAGTTGACGATAAACTTACTTTGACTGAGCAAGACTATCACGACTACTATGAGGCGCATAAAGAGGACTATGTCCGTCCGGCACAGGTCAGGCTTATGTGTATCACTATGACTGATAAAGTACGGGCAGATGAAACTTACGCCCAAATCCAAGAGGGCAAAGACATCGCCGAACTTGCTCAGGAACTTTCGGACAAGGGGGAACTCGTCGGCCCTGGTGCGAATCCAGCGAATCCGGGTGATACTGACTATATTAGTCGGGAATCTTTCCCCGCTGGAACGGAGCCTTTCTTAGATGCAGCTTTCGCCGCAGAAATCGGAACACTGCATGATGGCGTTATCGAAGTTGATGTCCAAGGGCAGAAATATTATATGATCTTCCGTAAAGATGAGGCGCGTGACGCGTATCAGAAGCCTTTTGAAGAAGAGGACGTTAGTAGAAATGTAGAGCGGAAGGTCGAACGCGAAAAGCGGCAGGCACTTATGGATGAATGGATTCTCCAACTCCGTGAGCGCGCTGAAGTTAAAACTTACACCGATCGCATTCCAGAGGCACCCGCTGAGGATGAACCGGTTGAAGATGAATCCGAAGCAGAGGAAGCCCCTGCTGAAGCGCAACCTGAAGAATAGCGATTAGCGAATGGTTGTTAGTTTATAGTTGTTGGTTGTTGGTTAAGAGGTGCCCTTATCAGGAAAGACTCTTAACTAATAACCATTAACCAAGAACCCTTATTGCCTAAATAGGAGGTATGGACATGATTCGCCATGTAGGTGCCTATCTAACCATCTGTCTGCTACTCCTTACCAGTGGACTTATAAACGCGACGGCTCGTACTTTCGACAAAATCGTTGCCTATGTCAATGACTCACGAAGTCAACGCATTTCCGGGCGGCACGCATTGCATGCGCATAGTCGGCGG
>JAPPBX010000114.1 GCA_026702755.1 Candidatus Poribacteria bacterium
AACGCCGTTCAACCCAACCTACAAGAGCACAGAAACCCTAAATTGACACCTATGGTGCGGTTCCAAACCGCACCTACCGGACTGGGGAAAATCGGAATTACCGATTTAAATAATTAAACTTCATACATGTCCCTCTTACGGAGTTTAAATATATTGTACTGGAACGCTTGGAATTTGTCAAATCTGAGCCGGAATTCGGTTACACACCGTCCCTTGCAAACTTATGCAAAAGGCGGTATAATAGATGGAAACTTCTGCTGAGGTGCTACCCAATTGAGCGACGTTCCGAAAACACATCCCCGATACCTTTCACTCACACTCCGAGATACCATCGTTGCAGGCGTAGAGCAAGGGATTACCTCTATCCACGGACTCATCGCGCATGGACGTGGGGAGGCGTTTGATTACCTCATCGGGGAGACGACACAGCCGTTTGCGATTGAGGCGATTCATGTTGCGGCAGCGATGCTCCGTTTGGCAGAACACCCCGTCATCTCCGTCAACGGGAATGTGGCAGCACTGGCACCCGAAGCACTCATCCAACTGGGGCAGATCCTGGACGCGCCGTTAGAGGTGAATATCTTTCACACGGAAACGGGACGGGAAGAGAGAATCCGGGAATACCTGCTGAAGCACGGTGCTCCAGATGTGCTGATGCCTACAACCGAGGCGCAACTCTCCTATATCAACTCCAACCGGAAGTTTGTGCATCCAGAGGGAATCTTTAAAGCGGATGTCGTCTTCGTGCCGCTGGAGGATGGCGACCGATGTGAGGCACTCCGAAAGATGGGTAAGGAGATCGTGACTGTCGACCTGAACCCGATGTCGCGCACCGCAAAGCAAGCGAGTATCACGATTGTGGATAACGTTGTGCGGGCACTCCCACTGTTATGCGGCGAGATTCGGAACTTCAACGATTCTACAGCACAAGATGCTCTGAAAAAATACAGCAACGAAGCGGTGTTACAGAAGGCGTTACGGCATATCAGCAGGAGCGGGAATGGAAACTAAGGGAAACGGGAAAAAGAACCTTGTTAAACCGCATATTCTGCTGATTGGGTTGGCTCTCGTCGCTTTTAATAGTTACTGGTGCCTGATGGGGACGGAGGTGTGGCACTCCACGCAGCTGACGATCGCCTCTCTGTTCTTCAACGCAGTTTTCACACTTCTCGTCTTCGTGCTTGTCAACCTACTGCTCCAACGATTCCTACCTCGGTTGGCGATGTCGCAGGCGGATTTGCAGACCATCTACGTGATGGTTGTGATGCTAACGACTATCAGCGGACACACGATGATGGGCTATCTCATTCCCGTCCTCGCCCACGCCTTTCAGTTCGCATCTCCAGAAAACGAATGGATTCCGCTCTTTGGGCACCACATCCCGACGTGGATTGCCGTCAAAAGTCCACGGATTTTGGACGGTTTCTACGAAGGAGATTCTACGCTCTATACTTCCCATATTTTGAACGCGTGGATACCGCCGGTGCTGGCGTGGTCGAGTTTTGTGATTGCACTCTGGTTGACGTTATTAGCCGTAACGGTCTTTCTTCGGAAGCAGTGGACGGAAAATGAACGCCTGAATTATCCGATTGTTCAACTCCCGTTGGCATTGACGAGCAATCCAAAACGTTTTTTTACCTCCCCGTGGATGTGGCTCGGATTCGCACTCGCAGGGAGCGCGGAATTGCTGAACGGGTTGAACTACCTGTTTCCAGATGTCCCCGGACTACCAATCAAAGGTAAAACAATCGGGCAATTCAGTTCAAAGCCGTGGAGTGCGATGGGGCCGATTCATATCTCTTTCTATCCGTTTAGCATCGGTTTGATGTTCTTCACGCCGCTGGATCTCTCGTTCTCCTGCTGGTTTTTCTGGCTTTTCAGTCGTATCCAACTGATTGTAACGGACGCATTCGGGGCGCGGAACATCTATCACCTTGAACAGCAGACGGGTGCGTGGATTGCGTTTGGATGTATCCCGTTGTGGATGGGGCGACGGCACTATGGACGCATTATCCGTAAGGTTTTTGGCATTGGGCAACGCCGAGGTGAAACCGCGCCTGATGACTCTCGTGAACCGATGCGTTATCGCACTGCTGCGGGGTTATTTACCGTCGGGATGCTATTTCTCTTCTTCTTTTGTCATCAGATGGGAATGACGTTCTGGGCAATCGGGCTATTCTTTCTGTTTTACTTTCCGTTAGTTATCGGTATCACGCGTATCCGTGCCGAGATTGGACCGCCGCTCCATCAACTCATTTTTGTTGATCCCGGGCGGACAATGGTGCTTGCCCTCGGAACACGCCGACTCGGTGCAGGTAATCTGACAGGACTAACGTTCCTTTATCCGTTTGTCCGCTGTTTCCGTGCACATCCGACACCCAGCGAATTAGAGGCATTTCGCTTGGCAGAGCGGAGTCGTATCGGATACCGTCAATTGCTTATCGGGATGATATTGGCGATTGTGTTCGGCATCCTGATAACGTTCTGGGCGTACCTGCACGTTCTTTACGATATGGGAGCGGGGAGCAAGGCGCGCGGCTGGATCGTCTATATGGGATGGGAGACGTTCAACCGCTTACAGACATGGCTTGTCAGTCCACGAGAAACGAGTGTGCCGGAACTCAGCGTTATCGGTAGCAGTTTTCTGTTCACGATATTCTTGATGATTATGAAGATTCGATTTCTATGGTGGCCCCTGCATCCGGGCGGTTATGTGCTCGTGAGCGGGACAGGGATGGGTGGCTTATGGTTTCCGATTTTCCTCAGTTGGTTGGCGAAGGCAACCCTACTAAAGATTGGTGGTGTGAAACTTTATCGGCAAGCCGTGCCGTTCTTTTTGGGATTGATCTTGGGGGATTATACGCTTGGATGTGTCTGGAGCCTCATCGGATTGGTGCTGCAAATGCCGACTTATATCGTGTGGCATTGATGTAAGATGCTTGACATTCAGCCCGAATTTGTGCTAAAATTCAGAAAACGAAGGAGAAAGAAAAAATGGAACATACAACCCGAATTGAACTCGAAAATCTGAAAGATCTGCATTTCGCAGAAGCAGGCATTATTAACTCCGAAGATGTGCGACGACTCACTATCGAAAATGCTCTTGTTGATACTGGAGCAACAGGGCTCTGCCTTCCCGGATCGCTTGTTCAGCAGCTCGGGCTTACCCCGCTCCGAAATATCCGCGTGCAAACTGCAAATGGGCCTGCGGAGCGCACCTTTTATTCAGAAGTGAAATACACCGTCTTGGAACGGAGCCACTCCATCCAGGTAACGGACCTTCCTGAGGATGCTCCGGTCCTCGTTGGGCACATGATCCTGGAAGCTCTTGACCTCTGTGTTGACATAAAAAACGGATTGATTCACAATCCAGCACACGGCGGCGCGTGGACGATAAAAATCCTCTGAATTTCCGAAAAAAGACAACGCTAAAGGAGAGCGAAGAATGGCTCACGTTTGGAGAAAAAAATACAAAAACGGCAGTAGAATCCTGGATAAGTTCTACACGAAACAGGAAGTCGTCAAAAGGTGTTTAGATGAAGTAAATAAATTACCCTACATATATGATTGCGTCATAGAACCCTCTGCGGGGAATGGTGCTTTTTACAAAAATATCGAACATGACACCAAAATAGGAATCGATATTGATCCGCAACATGATGAGATTATTAAAGGTGACTGGTTCAATTACAACATTAGTGAAATATACGAGCGCGTATTGGTTATAGGGAATCCGCCGTTTGGTCAATATCAAAAACTATCTTCAAAATTTATATCTCATGCCCTCTCATTTAGTAATGTCCAAACAATTGCTTTTATTTTACCAGATGTTTATAGAAAACATACACGGCAAAAAATATTGCCTTATGATTGGCGAATAGTCTCCATCACTGAATTAGGAAGGGATTGTTTTACATTAGAAGGGGAGGCATATCATGTGCCTGCAAGTTTCTTCATTTTTGATAAATCAGAGGGAAAAGATTTAAGGATTAATCCGAATGCCTATACAGAAACTGATGATTTTAAATTTTCCAATAAAGACGATTTTGACATATTTGTATTCGGTGCTTCTCCAAAAAGAATTACAAAAACGCCGACACCAAACAATAGAGGCTACTTCCTTAAGTCAAAAATTCCAGTAGAAGATTTAATATCCAGAATCAAAGCAGTTGATTGGAATGGAAATTCTTGTGCAAACGGCGGCGTATATTGGCTAACAAAATTTGAATTTTTGGAACAATATATAAAATGCCACGAGCCAAATAGAACTGAAGAAAGTCAGGGGAACTTATTTGATCTCCTTTAGCACAAATGTGCCAAGAAAAACTGCCTACATCTTCACCATAAAATGCCATGAACCGGATAGAACTAAAGAAAACGATACGTGCCATCTTAGACAGCATAGATAAAAGTAGAAGACTAAAGGATAGTGTAGAAAGGGTTAAGGATGAATTAATTGACTTAACCTTTGAACAAGAAATCTCTGAACAAGACTTTTACAAAATCAGTAGTGTGCTGACACCCCAATCAAGAAGTCCTCTGTGGCAAAACTATTTCATCAAAAAGCATGGTTGTGAAAAGGTTAGTAAAGATGAAAATAGAGGGGATTTTAAAAAGAATAGCAGATACTATGAGTATAAATGCTTTGGTTACAATCAAGGTAATGCTGTTAATATTGTTCAGATTAGACCTTGGCAGGATTGCGATTACATCATTCAGTCAATCTCTGATGATGGGGCGACCACATTTGTTTTAACACACGCAGAAATGGAATTAGAAAGGAAAAGGTTGAAAGCCTCTCGCGCACATGGAACTCAAGCTTTAGTAAATAATGAAAATATAGAATACAGAATGACTCTAAAAAGAGATTCTGCGGATTGGGATAGATGGATTAACAATTATTGCAAAGAAGGTGATATTTTTCAGTCGTGAAACAGAACGAAAGAAAAAGATCGAGGTATTACGAATATTTTGACCGCATAGTTTTTCTACAGAAATGCTGTCCGCTGGACTATAGAAGAAGTCTAACCGCTTACAAACCCTTTTTTGTCTCCTGTCCCTTATACTGCAACTGATACAACCGATAATAGATACCTTCCTGTTGCAACAACTCGTTGTGCGTGCCGGTCTCCCGGATTTCGCCGCGGTGCATCACGATAATCCTATCCGCATTTTGAATCGTCGAGAGCCGGTGCGCGATGACAACAGATGTTCGATCTTCCATCAGACGTTTCAACGCGTCCTCAATCAGGATTTCGGTTTCGGTGTCAACGCTTGAAGTGGCTTCGTCAAGGATAAGTACACTTGGATCCGAGGCTAACGCACGCGCGAAGGCAACCAGCTGCTTCTGCCCAACCGATAACCCCGCCCCATCTTCTTTAATCTCCGTTCCGTAGAGATCGGGCATCTTCTGGATAAACCTATCCAAATGTACATTCTTTGATGCATTCGCCACCTGCTCCGGTGAAATTGACGGATCCCCCAGCGTGATATTCCGCTCAATTGAATCTGAAAAAAGGAAGATGTTCTGTTGCACAATGCTGATGGCACTCCGCAGATCCTCTAAGTTCATCTCACGGATATCGACACCATCAATCAGGATTTGCCCTTTATTGATCTCATAGAACCTACAGAGCAGGTTGATGATAGAGGTTTTCCCTGCACCCGTATGCCCTACGAGCGCAACCTTCTCGCCCGGTTTCACCTTGAACGATACATCCCGTAGAACGTAATCCTCGTCGTTGTAGGCAAACCAGACATTTCGGAACTCAATCTCGCCTTTCAGACCTTGGGTACCTTTTTTAGGGGCGGTAGAAATGATAGTCGGTTGTGTATCAAGGAGTTGAAAAATCCGTTCCGAGGATGCCATCGCGTTTTGGAAGATGGTATATTTTTCGCTCAGCTCGCGGATGGGCCAGAAGAACTGTTGCGCGTAGCCCATGAACATCACCAGTACACCAAAGGTCAGCGCGTTTTGTATAATTTGCCCGCCGCCATACCAGATAATCACGGCTGTTGCGAGCGATGCCGTTACCTCTATCAGCGGGTGAAAGATCGAAAAATAGAAAATGCTCTTCAGGTTGGCAGCGAGGTATCTCCGGTTACGCTCGTTGAAGCGGAGATGGCTCCGTCGTTCTTGTGCGAACAGCTTCATGGTTGTCATACCGACGATGTTTTCTTGTAGAAAAGCATTGATTCGCGCAAGCTGCTTACGTTGTTCTCGGAAGGCGCGACGCGAATAGATCTGGTAGACAAGCGTCGCGCCGAAGATGATTGGGATTACTGCGAACGTCACGAGAGCAAGCTTCCAATTATAGAGAAGCATCACCACGACAATCCCGATGATACGGAGCAGATTCGCAAAGATCGTAATCACACCGGAGGCAAAGAGTTCGTTGAGGACTTGAACATCTCCCATAACACGGGTCATCAACCTACCGACCGGATTTTTATCAAAAAACTGTACGTCCAAGCGTTGTAAATGCGAAAAAAGTGTCTGACGGAGATCGTGCATTACATGTTGTCCGATCATCTGTGTGCGATACTCTTCAAAGTAACCAAACACAAACACACTAATCAATGCCAACACGTAAAGAATAGCGATTGTACTTAATCCTTCTGATATACCGGGGTTAATATACTCGTCAATCGCAAGCTGCATCAGAAACGGGCCCGCCAATTGCGACAGCGCACTCCCCACCATAAGAAATCCGATGATGAACAGCTGGAATTTGTAAGGTTTGAGGTACGCCAGAAGGCGTTTCATCAACACTCGGTCATAGACTTTTCCGAGGTCTTGCTCCTCATCGCTATATTCGTATAGGTCGCTTCCCATGCCAAACACAGGTGGATTCCTCCTTCGATAATACGTCGTCGCTCTGCGCGTTTACACAGCATACCGATAGCTGCGCAGATTACAGTTTTTCAAGTTCCTCTTGTAAAAGTTGTGTTTCATAGATACCGGCATAAATCCCGTTCTGGTCAAGCAGTTGTTCGTGTGTGCCGGTTTCAACAATGCTGCCCTCATCAAGAACAACGATGTGATCAGCACCCTTGACGGTAGAGATACGGTGTGAAATGAGGATTGTCGTGCGATTCTTCATAATTTCGGCAAGCCGACTGAGAATCGTGTCTTCTGTTTGGGTATCCACATTTGCGAATGCGTCATCAAGAATCAGAATTTTCGGTTTAATGATGATTGCGCGGGCAAGTGCGGTCCGTTGACGTTGTCCCCCTGAAATTGTCATGCCACGTTCGCCGAGGAAAGTTTCTAATCCGTTGGGAAATTCCTCAATTTGTTCGAGGAGGTCCGCGGTATGCGCCGCGGCTTTCACCTGCTCCTCCTCTGGTGTTTCGAGACCGTAGGCGATATTGTTTCGCAAATAGTCAGAAAAAAGAAACGGTTCCTGCTCGACGACTCCGATGTTGGATCGGAGAACTCTTAGCGGTATATCCTGAATGTCTACGCCATCCACAAAAACGGTGCCACGTTCTGCTTGACGGATGCGTGGAATCAGATTGACAAGTGTGGATTTCCCTGACCCCGTTCCACCGACAATTGCGAGCGTCTTACCGCGTTCAATTTTGAGGTTAATGTCCTTAAGCACGGGCGTTCCGTCGGGATAAGCAAAATTAAGGTGTCTAAATTCGATCTCACCTTCAATATCCCTGATACCCCATTTCACCTGTTCATCATCAAAGATTTCTGGTTTTTCATCAAGGATGGCTTGGATTCGCCCCATAGACGCTGCACCGCGTTCAAAAGTGTTGACGATAAAGCCGAGAGTAATCATCGGACGGATGAGCATCATGAGGTAGGCGTTAAACGCGACGAAATCCCCGAGCGACATTTCGCCGCCGATAACATGGAGTCCACCCATCCAAAGCAGGACGACAATACCGATCCCCGGCAAACAGCGGAAGATTGGGAAAAAGAAGGTCATCAGTCGGATCTGTTGGTGGTTCCGGTCAACAAACTCTTGGTTCAATTCTTGGAAATGTTCGATTTCGCTTGCTTCAAGTGTGTACGCTTTCACAACACGGACACCTGACAAATTCTCCTGCACCTTGGTGTTCAACGTTGAGAACGATTCTTGGATACGCTCATAATGTGCATGCAACCGCTTTCCAAGAAAGCGAATCAGGAGTGCAAGCACTGGATAGGGCAGCAGGGCAACAAACGTCAAGGTCGGGGAAATGCGCAGCATGATAACAAGCGCGAGCCCGAAAAATACGATCGCATCTGCTGTATACATTATAGCACTGCTCAGCACCATTCTGATGGCGTTTAGATCACTCGTTGCACGCGTCATTAGATCGCCAGTACGGACGTTATCGTAATACGCAGCGGAGAGTTTTTGGAGATGAAGAAAGAAGTCGGCACGGAGGTGAAACTCCATCTGCCGTGCGACACCTTGAATGGTGCGCCGTTGGATGAAGCGCAGGATACCCGCAACAAGCGCAACCCCAAAGATGAGCAGCGCGAAAAAGAGAATTCGTTCTGGAGATATTGTAAAGCTTGGACCCACATAGGTCGGGTCATAAGCACTTCTCCAAGCGAGTTCCAACTCATCAACAACTGTCTGGAGAATCTCTGGGCTAATCAGGAGAAGCACATTCGTCACAAGCACGAGAAAGAAGCTGAATATAATGGCGAACCGATACCGAATGACATACTTCTTGAGACCGAGTAAACTGCGAATGGTGAGGCTCCTTTCCGGCGCGTGCGTTATGCCGTGTAGCGTTATGTTAAGAAAGCGGGTGTTTTATATTTTGACGTAAATTTCAGGTATCTGTTTAATCAAGTTTTCGGGAATGCCAAGAGGCATCTTCCTGTAGGAGCGAGTGTTTTTGTTTCGGTATTTCCTCGCGCTCACGACTTCTCAAGAACGCATAAAAGTGCATCCAAGAATGCGTACAGATGAATTATCATCTGTCTATAACGCAGTGAAACGTGTCTATACAACCTTTATGACAACATACACAAAATTATCATCAAGGAGTAAATATGAAACAACAAAGAAGACCGGCACCATTCAATGTCGTGCCGAGTGACACCGAAGGAATTACATGGGCATTACCAGAAGGCGCGATCGCCCGACTTGGGAAAGGAATTGCATTGTCCAGTGGAGGACCAAAACTGGGACTCCCTCCCGGCGGCGTGTATTTCGCCGTTCAAACCCGTATAGGTCTCTGGTGGTATGAAATGTCGTCAAAGTCGCCTATAGCATTGTGGGAAACAGAACGCGGAATGATCTCCGCTGTCGATTTCTCGCAAGATGGTGAGTGGATCGCTATCGCCAATTATGACGGTATCATTAAGGTGGTGGATATTCAGAGTGGTGAGTGCCTTGCACAGATGAAGCAAACAGAAGAACATAATGTTTATTGGCACATTGACTTTTCCCCGGATGGTAAATGGATCGCCACCGCGAATTTTAGCGGCATCGTTGAGGTGTTAGATGTCCATCGCGGTGTGTGCATCGCAGAGATGGATCGAGGTGAACGTGAAGTTGTATCAGCTGATATTTATGGATTGGAATTCTCCCCAAATGGACAGTACGTCGCTGCGACTGCAGGTAACCTTGGCACAGAAGGCACACAAACTTACATCTGGTGTCCTGAGACAGGTAAGTTAATTTTCAAGTTTGCGGGTGGAAATTATTTTAGTTTCTCTCCAGATAGTCGCCTGCTGGCGGGCGCGACTCCCGATGAATTATCCAGTGGTGACGATCGCGTTGACCGATGCATCTCAGTGTGGGATATAGCGAAGGCGGAATGCATTGCTCATTTTGCAGCACATAGCGACTGGGTAGACGCTATTATCTTTTCGCCTTGCAGTAATTTCGTCGCATCCAGTAGTAGAGATAAAAGCCTACACGTGTGGGACGTGGCAAAGGGCTTGCAAAAGCGGGTTTATGAAAACTTTGGAACATCTCGGACAGTGCCATTTTATTCGACAGATGGGGGGTTATTCGCGATTATAGATGGGCAAGACACCATTGAAATCTGGAATATGGAACGCCGTGAAAAAATACAGATTCCAGAGCTACATCCGAGGAGTATTGATGCCGCATGGTTCAGAAAGTTCCCGCAGATGGCTCTCGCTGACATGCGCGCCGACACTACGCCTAATAAAAAGAATCAGACTCGCAACATACATACATTTTCAACAATTCGTGAATCTGCCTACTTCCCAGATCCAGTTATGTTTTTGCCAGATGGCAAAACACTGGCAACAAGAGGGTATCGCAACGGTATTGTGTTATGGGATGTTGAAAGTAAACAGGTTCGGGAAACGTTATTGGAAGATCAGCGTATTACCTCTTTTACTGTGTTGCCCTCTGGAAACATACTATCTGCCCATAGTGAAGATAATAACATCAAAGTTTGGGATGCCGAGAAACCTGACGCACCAATTGCAGAATTCACTGAAACCGATCCGGTCCGGTTGATATGGAATATAGCGTTTGCACCGACAGGTGATCTACTCGCGGTTGGAAGTAGGGAAGGCACTATCTATCTATACGATTTCATACGTAAGGCGCGGTTAAAACCGCTCATAGGGCATACCGAGCATATTTGGTCGGTGTGCTTCTCGCCAGATGGCAAACGACTGGTAAGCGGCTCAGATGATAGAATCGCACGGCTATGGGATGTTGAATCCGGTGAAGAAATTGCCACATTGCCATTAGGTGAACCTCACACACTTATGGATATAGCATTTTCACCGTGTGGGAACTTGATCGCGGGTGGACTGTCCGGCGAACTCCGTTTATGGAACGCCGAAACCTTAACAACCCTTTTTGTAATACCACATCCAGAGAAGCGGGCACCTTGGGCATTGGCATTCTCACCGTGCGGTAAGTACGTTGCATCCGGCACTTGGTGGGAGGAAGGCATGGAGAAGATGGCAATTCGGTTATGGGATGTCGCAAACGGTGAAAATATTGCGACACTCTGGGGACATCCGACAGACATTCAGTCGATCGCATTCTCACCGGATAGCACACTTTTGGCAACTGGCAGTTTTGAGTGCACAACTCTCCTCTGGGATTTGAAACCCTTTATAGGTTCGTAAAGTCTACTAACAAACTTTAAAAATAAGGGTATCAGAACGTAGGTTGGGTTGAACGGATTTCATCAAAACCGTGAGAATCAAAAAATAAAGGCACCGGACACACCACATCAAAGAGATACTAAGTGAAACCCAACGATTTTTCTATAACCCAACGGCATTCAGTTGGGTTTCACTCGCTCCTGTAACAGAGTATAGTGTTTGAATTGTGTTTGGGGGGTCAATATTACCCTTTCCAACGCTGTTCAACCCAACCTACAGCACTGTAAGGATTTACGACCCTCAATTAAACGACTCTTTACTGATAGCTGACCGCCGACTGCTGTTACTGAAAACTCTCATTGCGAGGCAAACCGATAACTGATAACCATTTCTCTGACTGCCTCTCACAAAAAATATATTGACAGCATTGCCTCTTGTAGTTTATGATATGAAAAATGCATACTATCATAGGAGGAAACAGATTTGGCGGCAGATATTGGACTCATCGGATTAGCAGTGATGGGCGAAAACCTCGCACTGAACATGGAAAGCAAAGGGTTTGAGGTGGCGGTCTTTAACCGGACTGTTTCACGCGTGGACGCTTTCATTTCAGGTACTGCAAAAGGCAAAAATATCACTGGCGCACATTCCATTCCAGAACTGATTGAGAAACTCGACAGTCCCCGAAAAATTATCTTAATGGTGAAAGCAGGAGAACCGGTTGACGCGTTCATCGCACAGTTGGTCCCGCATCTCTCAAAGGGCGACCTCATTATTGATGGCGGAAACTCTAATTTTAACGACACTGTCCGACGACATGCTGAGTTGGCGGAACAGGATGTTTTGTTTATCGGCACAGGTATCTCCGGCGGTGAAGAAGGGGCACTCAAAGGACCCGCAATGATGCCCGGCGGTTCAGCCGAGGCTTACGCGCTTGTGGAACCGATCTTTACAAAGATTGCGGCACAGGTAGATGGCACACCGTGCTGTTCTTACATTGGACCGGACGGTGCAGGGCATTACGTCAAGATGGTGCACAACGGCATCGAATACGGCGACATGCAACTGATATGTGAAGCATACTCCCTAATGAAAAGTATCTTGGGAATGAACGCCGACGAGATGCACGAGGTCTTCAGCGAATGGAATAGTGGCGAATTAAATTCTTACCTCATCGAAATTACGGCAGACATCTTCACACAACTCGATAGTAGCGGGACACCTTTCGTTGATGTCGTGCTGGACCAAGCGGGACAAAAGGGTACCGGCAAATGGACGAGTATCTCCGCGTTGGATCTCGGTATCTCCGCACCCACAATCGCTGAGGCGGTTTTTGCGCGGTGTATCTCTGCAGTCAAGACCGAACGTGTTGCGGCAGAACAGGTTATCCAAGGACCGGCGGGAACATACCAAGGCAACCGAGATGAAACATTGAAAGCGATTCACGACGCGCTTTACGCCGCGAAAATCTGTTCTTACGCCCAAGGTTTTGCCCTCATGCGGGAGGCAAGCGAGGAGTTTGGATGGGATCTGGACCTCGGCAAGATCAGCTTAGGCTGGCGAGGCGGATGTATAATTCGGGCGAAATTCCTGCATCGGATTGCAGAGGCGTTCGAGCGAAACCCTGCACTGCCGAACCTAATGCTCGATTCTTACTTCCGAGATGTACTTGAAACTGCACAACCCAACTGGCGCAGTGTTATCGGTACAGCAACGCAGCTCGGTGTACCTATCCCGGCGTTCAGCTCCGCTTTAGCCTATTTCGATAGTTACCGCAGCGGCAGACTCTCTGCGAACCTGATTCAGGCGATGCGTGATTATTTCGGCGCGCACACCTACCACAAACTCGATGGGGACGGGAACACGATCCTCGGAAAAGATGGCGAGCCGACGGTGTTTCACACTGAATGGATGCTGGAAGGTCGTCCAGAAGTTATTGTTGAATAGTTGTCAGTACGGTTTTTCTGCGAAAAACCTTTCAGTCGTCAGTTAAAGAGGTTTGCTGTTGCTTGACCAGTAACCTCAACTGCCACAAGATGGCTCCTAACTAAAAACTCATAACTGATAACTCCTAAAAGGGAGCGTTTATGGAACACGGACCACAACAAGCATTATACGATTTTGAACCGCAGCACGAATTTTTCGTCGGTATTGACTCGGACGGTTGCGTTTTCAATAGCATGGAGGTCAAACACAACGACTGCTTTAGCGTGAACCTCGTCAAACATTTCGGCTTGGCATCTATCTCGCGGCAGGTACATCAGGCATGGGATTTCGTGAATCTCTACTCAAAGACGCGTGGCACGAATCGGTTCAAAGCGATCCTGCTGGTGTGCGATTTCTTACGCGAGATGTCGCTCGTGCAGAAGATGGGTGTCGTAGTGCCGGAACTGCCCTACCTACGCGAATGGTCGGAAACGGAAACGAAACTCGGCAATCCCGCACTCCAAACTGCAATCGACAACGCCACCGGTGAGAGGCTCGACGAACTCAACCAAGTCATGGAATGGAGTCTCGGTGTGAACGAAAGTGTCGAAGAAATTGTCTATAACCTCCCCCCGTTTCCGGGCGTTTTAGAGACATTGCAACGACTTCAGGGAAAATCGGATGTCATTGTTGTTTCCGCTACACCGGACGAGGCTCTCCAACGGGAATGGGCTGAACACGAAATCGACACCTATGTCGCACTGATCGCCGGACAGGAGATGGGCACAAAAACAGAGCATCTTACGATAACGACGAAAGACAGGTACCCCGAAAACCAAGTCTTGATGCTCGGTGATTCACCCGGCGATCTGAAAGCAGCACAGGATGTAGGTGCGTTGTTCTTCCCTGTCAATCCGGGTTCCGAGGACACATCGTGGCAACTGTTCCTCGATGAAGCGATGGGCAAATTCTTTGACGGACAATACGCCGGTGCTTATGAGGACGCGTTGATTGACAAATTTCAGGAATTGTTGCCGGAAACCCCACCGTGGCAATAAAGAGAAAACGGAAGGATGGAAGCAAGAAGGGAAGGTTGGAAGACGAACTTTTCCATTCTTCCACCCTTCCATCTTTCCACCCTTCTAATTACCTATATTACATTATGGAAGGAAATCTATGAAAATTCTACTTCAAGGACGTGTTGAAGGTGAACTCCTCCAGAGATTGGAAAGCATCGTCGGCGATGAACACACCTTTGTAACCCCAAGCTCACGCGAGGAACTCATTGAAGAAGGCAAAGATGCCGATATCTTCTACGGCTACTGTAGCGAGGACCTCTTCCCGCACCTACCGAATCTCAAATGGATTCAATCCACGAGTGCGGGTATGGACAGGCACATGTACCCCGCGCTCCGTGAGAGTGATGTTCTGCTGACAAACGCTGCTGGCTTATATGGAACACATGTTGCTGACCAAGCGTTCGCACTCCTACTCGGCTTGGCACGCGGTATCCACGAATCCGTTCGGAATCAGGACAAACACCAATGGGGCGGCTCAAGGACAATGCCAATGATCGAGATTGACGGGTTCAAGATCGGTATCGTTGGGATGGGTGGCATCGGGATGCAGATGGCGAAACGCGCAAAAGGATTCGATATGTACGTCATCGGTGTCGATGCCTATCGCACCGATAAACCGGATAACGTTGATGAATTGGTGCCGATGGATCAACTCTCAAATGTAATGAGCCAAGTGGATGTCGTGATGATTGCGTGTCCGTTGACGGAAGAGACACGGGGTCTTATCAATAAGGATAATCTATCTGTGATGCAGCCGACGGCGTTTTTTATCAACATTGCCCGCGGTCCGATTGTCAACGAACCAGATCTGATTGAAATTCTGAAAGCCGATAAAATTGCTGCGGCTGGCTTGGACGTCACCGAGATCGAACCACTCTCAGCAGATAGTCCGTTGTGGGATTTTGACAACGTTATCATTTCACCGCATTCGGCGGGAGGTTCACAGCATCGTGCGCGCCGTATCACCGAGTTTTTCTTGGATAACTTGGAACGGTATCTGAAGGGTGAAGAATTGAAGAATATTGTGAACAAGCAACTCGGTTTTTAGGCCTCCATATTTAGCAAGCAATCTACAAAGCCTACACGGGTGGATGGAGTGATTTCCACCCGTTTTTTTGTTCAAACTTAAGAATCACTTTGATCTTCTTCGGATTGGACGCTCAGATGCTGCCTTGTTCAGAAAACTGTGAGTTCCTTCCCTCAGATCCATACGCGATCTACTCCCACAACTTCGAGTAAATTTGGTATTCTTTATTCATGCTTAAGAGGAAGCAGCTTATAATTAGTCATGTTGAGGTAAATATAAAATTATTAATTAAAAATATATTATTGACTATATATGATTTTTTAATATAATTGCTCTGCAAAGAGATTGTAATCCGATGCCTCAAAAATTACAGAGGCTTTTCGGAAACTTAAAAAATGATTGACTCGGTTGAGTTCCAACTTCTTACTGAAAAAGGGAAGATTCCATGATAAAGAAAACGTTAGTTTCTATATTTTCAACGTTCCTGCTCATATCAATTCCATACCTACCCAACACCTTTGCCCAAAATTATACAAAATGGAATTTACCCGAAGGAGTGAAAGTGCGCCTCGGTAAAGGGTGGATTTCGGGTGATATCGCGTATTCACCGGACGGTACGCGGCTTGCGGTGTCAAGTTCTATCGGTATTTGGATATATGATGCAAACACTTATGCTGAAGTTGCATTGTTCACCGAACATACCCAACCGGTCAATTCCGTGGCTTATTCCCCGGATGGCAAAATGCTTGTCAGCGGAAGTGCCGACAACACGGTTCGGTTATGGAATGCACACACCGGACAACTCTTGAATACCCTTGAAGAGCATACGGGTGATGTCACTTCTGTGGCGTTTTCTCCCAACGGCAAAATGTTTGTCAGCGGAAGCCGCGATAATACAGCTCGACTGTGGGATACCGATACAGGTCAGCTCCTACGCACCTTTAGGATGATACCAAAAAACTATATTGTTTTCTCTGGCTCATTTGACGTTAACTCAGTAGCATTCTCTCCGGATGGCAAATTTCTTGCTACTGGAAGTGATAATGCCATTCGGCTGTGGGATGTCAACACTGGGGAACGTTTGGCAAGTTCTGGTGTAGACGTGGGCTATGCTGTTACGTTTTCTTCTGATGATGTTACACTTGCTAGCGCAGAGGGTAGAGGCGGAGTTAAATTGTGGGGGGCACGTACTGGAAAACATTGGCAGACTCTCCGTGGTCACACGGGTGGTGTTTATTCTGTAGCGTTTTCTCCAGACGGTAAAATACTTGCGAGTGGAGGAGCTGACCGGGAGATTCGTCTCTGGGATGCACGCACTGGGGTACATCTTCGGACTTTAGAGAGACACACATCTCCTATTTTAAGTATGTCGTTCAGCCCAAATGGGCGCACACTTGCAAGTGCAAGTTGGACAGAGGTTAGATTTTGGAATACGAACACAAACATACAAAAGCATATCATTGAAGGGCATACGCGATCTATTTATAGCGTAGCCATCTCGCCCGATGGTAGCATATTTGCAAGTGGGTATGAAGATGGTACAATTATGTTATCGGATCCCCATTCAGGACAACATAGGCACACCTTTATAGGGCATTCTGGGAAGGTTAATGCTCTTGCTTTCTCACCCGATGGCAGTACTCTTGCTTCTGGCGGGGGTGAGCGCTGGGGACAGGTTAAGCTCTGGGATACCCGCACTTGGGAACACCTACACACTCTCACTGGACATAAAGGCGCAGTTTTGTCTGTTGCATTCTCGCCCGACAGTAGTATGATCGCCAGCGGGGCAGCAGATTCAGAAACCACCCAACTCTGGAACGTGTCTAAACAGATTCGCTTGTGGAATGTACGTACCGGCAAACACCTACATACTCTTAGAACCAGTAAGACAGGCTATGCTTATTCCGTGGCATTTTCTCCCGATGGCATGACCCTTGCCAGCGGTGGTAGCGGCAATACGATCCAATTGTGGGATGTACGCACTGGGCGCCTCCTACAGACACTACTGAATAAGAATAACAGTTTTGATAATAATAGGATTTATTCCGTAGCATTTTCTCCTGATGGCAGCACACTCGCTAGTGGGGACAGAGACTATATGATCCGATTGTGGAATCCTCGTTCAGGAGAATTCCTGCGTACCCTTAAAGCACATAAGAATCCAGTTATTTCTATCGTGTATTCTCCGGATGGTAACACACTCGCTAGTACATGCTGGAGGAACATCATATTCTGGGATACCCACACTGGAGAACTAACGCGCGTCATTCTAGCACATACGGGTTATATTAATTCTATAGCATTTTCCCCAGATGGGAGTACACTTATGAGTGGAAGCGGCGATGGAACTGTGATGCTGTGGGATCTCACTCCTTCTGACATCCCAGATACTACACCAAGCCCTCCGGCCACACCAAACACAACTGTAAGTCTATCACCTTCCCCGGTGCAGTCACCTGCTATTGGACAACAACTTACACTGTCTCTCAAAATCGCAAAAGGAGAAGATGTCGCAGGTTATCAGGCAACCGTGGAATTCGATGCCACTACCCTCCGCTATGTGGAGAGCACCAACGGAGACTATCTTCCCAAAGGTGCGTTCTTTGTGCCACCTGTCTCCGAAGGAAATACCGTTACCCTTGCATCAACGGCTCTCGGTGGCAAAAGCGATGGAAGCGGCACACTGGCAACAATAACGTTTGAGGTCGTCGCTGCCAAAGCTTCCACTGTACGTTTATCAGATGTGTTATTAACGGATAGTGAGGGTGGTAGTTCAACGCCACAAATAGAAAACGCTGATATTACTGAACCTCCGAAACTGCCAGAGGATGTCAATAAGGATGGTGTCGTCAACATCATCGATCTAACGCTGGTTGCGTCAAGCTTCGGCAAGAGTGGTCAAAACAGTGCGGATGTCAATGGTGATGGTATCGTCAATATTATTGATTTGACTTTGGTCGCCGCCGCATTCGGGAACACAGCCGCCGCACCTGAAGTATGGAGTCGCCATACTGAGGTCACTCCTACAAGAGAACAAGTCGAACAGTGGTTGCATCAAGCGAGGCAGATGAACTTGACAGATTCAACTTTCCAGCGCGGACTTCTGATGCTGGAGCGGCTTCTCGCCACCCTGACCCCCAAAGAGACAGCACTTCTACCGAACTATCCGAACCCGTTCAATCCAGAGACATGGATTCCATATCAATTGGCGGAGTCTGCGGATGTCAGCATTTCCATCTACGCTGCGGATGGAACATTGGTTCGGACACTAGCGTTAGGGTATCAGGCTGTTGGTATCTACGAATCCCGGAGTCATGCCGCGTATTGGGATGGGAAAAACGCACTTGGTGAACCCGTGGCGAGTGGTGTCTATTTCTATAGGTTTACAGCTGGCGACTTCTCAGCGACGCGTAAGATGTTGATAAGGAAGTAATTGAAAGCAATACCGTAAGGGTGGGCACCGTGCCCACCTGTACTCGCCTAAAGAAGACACTGCTACCGTCAAACAACAACTTGTCTACGGAAAGCACCAGATCACCCTTTTTCAGGTATATTTTCCTCTTGAATCTTCTTTCCAAATGCCGTATTATTTTAATGATGGTTATGGTAACGCTTATTGGTTTTTTGAATAAATAAACTAACGGAGAAGAATCAATGGACGTATTAGTTGAAAAATTAGATGCGAAGTTACGCGAGTGGGAACCGAACATTGCGGCAACGGTCAGGGAACGAATTTTGGAAATCATTGATCTCACAGACCAAGATGCCTTGGATATACTGCGATCGCGTGCTCTAGAACAAGAGGTTTTGGATTTACTCGATGAACCCATATTCCAGTGAGATTTGGCTATATGAGAAGGTTTGGTACACAGGGACCTGTGAACCCTGAACAGCACTATGTTGTCGCTCGGACTGACGAACTCGCGGAGTTCGTAAAGCGCGTTAAGGAGGGACGTTATATTGTCATCTTCGCCCCGCGGCAGACAGGGAAGACAACTTTTTTCCAACGCGCCGTTGAAGTCCTCACAGCTGAAGACTTAACTTACTTTCCTATTCAACTGAATTTTGAGATATATGTGGACTGCAGTCGTTCCGAATTTTATGAATCTCTCACCAAACAGATTAGTAAGGCAATTGAACGCGTTTTCCAAAGACGCGGAGAGGCACTTGACGCAGCACTAAAACATTTTCTCAATAATGCCCAGATAACCAACCATTTGTCAATGATGGAATTTTTTGAACAGGTCCAGCGTTTCCTGAAGTACGGGGAAAATTCGCAGAAAATCGTCCTCATTATTGACGAGTTTGATGGCATCCCTACATCTGCCTTGAAAGGTTTTCTGCACGCGTTTCGACATACTTATGTCACTGACACCACGTTTCAATGTCCGCATAGCCTTGGCATTGTAGGTGTCAAAAGTATTGCACAACTTGATTATGATCGCTCTGTCTCCCCATTCAATATCCATGACGATTTTGCCTTGTCCAATTTTACACTCACACAAGTGCAAGAACTGTTTGGACAATACACCGACGAGGTGGAGCAAATCTTCGCCCCAGAAGTGATTGAATCCATTCATACACAGACAGGGGGCCAACCCTTCCTTGTTAACCGATTCGCCCAGATACTCACAGAGGAACTGGACATCCCGAAAACTGAAACGATTACATTGGCACACTTTTCAGCAGCACACATACAACTTGTGGATGAAAACAATACGAACCTAACACATTTGACCACCAACATCCGCCGAAACCCCCGCTTTGAAAGTCTTCTGATGCGAATCATGTTGTACGATGAAGGTGTTCCCTTCAATCTACGCAATGAACTTGTTAATGAACTCGCCACGTACGGTATCCTTACGAAAGGCACTGACAGGATGTGTAAGATTGCCAATCCAATTTATTTGTATTGCACGCTACAAGCGTTCAAACCGGTAGTCAATGGACTGGAGCGCGACTATTTCCCCGAAGATACCGATGGATTTCAGTATCTCACGTCCGATGGACACATTCAGATGGAACAACTCCTGAATAACTTCCAGGACTTCATTGCCCGCGCTGGCTTTAGGATCCTGCAAGTCCCTGAAACACCCCAAGAGTTCATCGGACAGCATCTCCTCTTTGCCTATCTTGATCAGTTCGTTACCAGCGTGAACGGGGCAATGTATATGGAAGTCCCAACAGGTCGCGGTAGAATGGACCTGCTCATTCTCCACAACGAAAAAAAATATATCGTTGAAACAAAGATTTGGAGAAGTGAAAGAGGTTATGCCGTAGGGAAGCAACAACTCGCGACGTATCTGGCGACAGAAGGTGTTATGGAGGGTTACTACATAGTGTTCGATCATCGCGAGGTGCCAAAACCGCGGACAGAGACAGAGACGATAGATGGACGGACGATTCGGAGTTACGTTGTTCCTGTGGTGCAAGAACGTCCTGCAACGTGATTTTCATATCACCCATCTCAGGCAACATCAAATGGCGAGGTCGGGAACAACTTAGGAGGCATTGATGAAAACCTTTGTCTTAATCCTAACAAGCATTGCGGCTATTTCCATTGCTGTTCGTGTCTCGGTGGCTGTGCCTGAAGGCGAAGAGACTGTGCCCGGAGGTATGGTACTGATTTTCGGAGGCGAGTTCGAGATGGGAAGTAATAACACACCTGCTGAACAACCCGTCCATACGGTCCATCTGGACGCGTTCTATATGGATCAATACGAAGTCACCAATGCCGAATACAAGGCATTTGTCCTTGCCAACCCGGAATGGCAAAAAGGGCGTATTGACAGAAGATTCCATGAAGGAACTTACTTAGAGAATTGGAATGGAAATAACTATCCTGATGGTAAAGAGGAGCATCCGGTTACATGGGTCAGTTGGCATGCAGCGATGGCTTACGCAACGTGGGCAGGCAAACGGCTGCCGACAGAAGCGGAGTGGGAATACGCAGCACGCGGCGGATGGGCACATCAAAACTACCCATGGGGTACTTCAATTGATGTAACCAGGGCAAACTACAACGGAAATGTTGGGGATACCACTGCTGTCGGCACCTATCCTGCCAACAATTACGGTCTCTATGATATGTCGGGCAACGTATGGGAATGGTGTCTTGACGAATACCAGGGTAATTTTTACAGAGATTCCCCGCGTCGGAATCCAATTGCAGGCGCAACTCGCATTCAAGATATGACAGGTGACTTCAAAAATGTTCACACCCCGCGCGTGTTACGTGGCGGATCTTTGGTCACCGAGCATCAAAGCGTTGAGGTTTCTACGCGCGCTGAATCTCCGCCGAGGTATGCAGACTTCGATCTCGGTTTCCGTTGCGTGAAGGATACAAAACCTTAACGCTTCGATTGCATCGAAAAAGATGGCGAGGCACAAGACCTCGCCCTACAACACATTTTGGTTCACACCTACGAATCATGAGACTCAATCCGCACGGCACAGAATTTCAACTCTGGTTGCTTAGATACGGGATCGAAAGCAGGATTTGTCACGTAATTCGCATTGGTTTCGGCATGGAAGAGATCGCCCCAATGGAACGGAGTGAAAAGCAAGCCACGTCGAATCGATTCGGTAACTCTTGCCTTCGCATAGCACCGTCCACGTCGTCCGACAAGATAGACCCACTCACCGTCTTCAACACCGTTCTCTACAGCATCGTCCGGATGGATTTCCACAAACGGTTCTGGGTCCTTACGGACCAGCTGCGGCACTTTGCCTGTTCGGGTACGCGTATGCCACTGACTCTCTATCCGTCCTGTCGTCAAACCGAGCGGGAACTCCTCATTTACGTCCTCATCGGGCGGTTGATAGACCGGCGTTTTGAATTGTGCTTTCCCGGAATCGGTAAAAAACTTCGTGCGGACGTATCGCCGCGCCGTGCCGGGATGCCGTGGATGTGGACAGGGCCAGCGCAGTGAGGTTTTTGCGAGACGTTCATTCGTCATCCCCATCTGATCGCACGGCGTGCCTGCCGTCAGAAGCCGATACTCATCCCATACCTCCTCAACCGTGTAGAAGTCGAAATTCCGCTTGTATCCCATCGCCTTTGCGACCTGCGTGAATATCCACCAATCCGGTTTCGCCTCACCCGGAGGTATGAGGAATTGGTCACTTCGGACGACAAGTCGTTCGCTGTTCGTCATTGTGCCCTGCTTTTCACCCCACTGTGCTGCGGGAAGCAGCACATCCGCATATTCGGCGGTTTCTGTCGGGTAATAGCAATCCTGCACGATGACCAAATCAGCACGACGGAGTCCTGCCTGCGATACCTTTGTATCGGGCATACTGACAGCGGGATTCGTGCAGGCGATCCAGAGAGCGCGAACCTCACCTTCAGCGGCTGCCTCAAACATCGGTACCGCCGTTAAACCGGGGTTTGGATCAATGCTGCCGGGTGGTACACGCCAAGCACCCTCCAGATAAGCACGGTGCATGTCATTGGTGACAACACGATAACCGGGCAACTGATGCGACAAGTAACCGACCTCTCTACCGCCCATCGCATTCGGTTGTCCCGTCAACGAAAACGGACCGGCACCCCTTACGCCAACCTCACCCAACTGGAGGTGCAGGTTGATGAGGTCGACATTTTTGTCAACACCGCTCGTGCTTTGATTGGTGCCTTGGCAGTAAAAACTGAGCAAACGACTCGGTTTAGAAAGGTATTCAACGATCTCGTCAATACGCGCGGGGTGAATATCACACGCAGCGAGAAGCGCGTCCTCGTCCAAACTATCCAAATGGTTTTCGTACGCACTGAAGTTTTCAGTGTTCCTTCGGACGAAACGACTGTTAACCCGTCCTACCCCAAGGAGGCGTTTGGCGATGAGTTGGAGAAAGGCAACATCGCTTCCGGGTGCTAACGGTACATGGATATCTGAAAATTCCGCTGTCTTGCTGCGGCGCGGATCTACGGTGATGATCCGTGTATTCGGCTCTACCGCTCGCCGTTTCCGAATCATCTGGAAGAGAACGGGGTGATTCACCGCCATATTCGCACCGATAATCAGAAAGACATCGGCGTGCTGGATGTCATCATAACAGGTCGGCGGACCGTCTGAACCGAACGCCTGCATGTAACCGACCACGGCAGAGGACATACAGAGCCGACTATTCGTGTCCACGTTATTCGTACGAAGGAAGCCTTTGAACAATTTATTGAAAACGTAGGAAGCCTCTGTATCCAACTGTCCAGAGCCGTAAAACGCGATGGAATCTTTGCCGTGCTCCAATTGGATCTCGTGAAGTCTATTCGCAGTGAAAGCGATAGCCTCGTCCCACGAAACTTCGCGAGGGGCTTCACCCCGACGATCGCGAATCATTGGATAGGCGAGTCTTCCGTCGTGGTTTTGAAAAACTTGTTTGAGATGCGCGCCTTTTGGACAGAGCATACCGTAATTCGGGGCGACATCGTCGTCCGCTGAAA